>NZ_JBFULC010000045.1:0-35692 GCF_056400525.1 Stenotrophomonas sp. P5_A9 | reverse complement strand
CTTCCTCGGCGCGCTGTTCGTGCTCGCCACCGGCATCACCGTGCTGCAGGTGGCGGCCAATCCGTACGTCGCGCTGCTCGGTCCGGAACAGACCGCGTCGAGCCGCCTGACCCTGGCCCAGGCATTGAACTCGCTGGGCACGGCGATCGCACCGATCTTCGGCGGCCTGCTGATCCTGGGCAACACGGTCAAGAGTGCCGATGAGCTGGCCGCGCTGCCGTCGGCCGAACAGATCGCCTACCGCGTGCAGGAAGCGCAGTCGGTGCAGGGCCCGTACGTGGGCCTGGCGATCGCGCTGGCGCTGCTGGCCGTGTTCGTCTACCTGTTCCGCCTGCCGGCATTGACCGAGACCACCGAGCAGGCTGACAGCGGCAAGCACACGCTGCTGGACGCGCTGCGCCACAAGCACGTGCTGTTCGGCGTGCTGGCGATCTTCTTCTACGTGGGCGCGGAAGTGTCGATCGGCAGCTTCCTGGTGAACTACCTGTCGATGCCGGCCATCGGCGGCTTCACCGAGCAGCAGGCCACCCATTACGTGTCCGCGTACTGGACGCTGGCGATGATCGGTCGCTTCGCCGGCTCGGCGATCATGACCCGCTTCTCGCCGCGCGTGCTGCTGACCGTGTTCGCCGCGGTCAACGTACTGCTGCTGGCGCTGACCATGCTCAGCACCGGCCACGTAGCGCTGTATGCGGTGGTGGCGGTGGGCCTGTTCAACTCGATCATGTTCCCGACCATCTTTGCGTTGAGCATCGAGCGCCTGGGGCCGCTGACCAACAAGGCCTCCAGCCTGCTGATCATGGCCATTGTCGGGGGCGCGGTGGTGCCGTACCTGCAGGGCGTGCTGGCCGACCATATCGGTCTGCAGCCGTCCTTCATCCTGCCGCTGGTGTGCTACGGCTACATCATTTTCTATGGCCTGTCGGGTTCGCGCCCGAGCGCCGCATTCCGCCACGGAGCCTGAGGCCAGAATGAGCAAGATTGTCTGTTTCGGCGAGATTTTGATCGATCTACTTGCGCAGCCGCCGGCCAGCGCCGACACCCCGCGCGCGTTCCTGCAGTACGCCGGTGGGGCACCGGCCAACGTCGCGGTGGCCGCGGCGCGGCTGGGTGCGGACACCCATTTCGCCGGCATGCTCGGCAACGACATGTTCGGCGACTTCCTCGCCGAGAGCCTGGCCGACGCCGGTGTGGCCACCGACTGCATCGTGCGTACCGGCGCGGCCAAGACCGCGCTGGCGTTCGTGGCGCTGGACGCCCACGGCGAGCGCAGTTTCAGCTTCTACCGGCCGCCGGCGGCGGACCTGCTGTTCCGCAGCGAGCACTTCCACGCCAGCTGTTTTGACGGCACGCGCAGCTTCCATGTGTGTTCCAACAGCCTGACCGAGGCCGAGATCGCCGCGACCACGCTGGATGGCATGCGCCGCGCGCGTGCCGCCGGTGCGATGGTCAGCCTCGACCTCAACCTGCGTCCTGCGCTGTGGCCTGCCGACGCGAACCCGCTGCCGCGACTGTGGGACGCGCTGGTGCTGGCCGATCTGGTCAAACTCTCGCGCGAGGAGCTGGAGTATCTGGCCGCCGACCAGGCCGGTGGCGACGCGGCGGTGATTGCGCGTCTGCTGGCCGCGCAGGCCCAGGCGGTGGTGATCACCGACGGTGCCGCGCCGATCCGCTGGCACACCCGCCACGCCGATGGCGTACTCACCGGCTTCCGCGTGCAGACGGTGGACTCTACTGCCGCCGGCGATGCGTTTGTCGGCGGCCTGCTGTTCGGCATCGGTGAGCGCGGTGGTGATGGCGCCGGGTTCGCCGGTTTCTGCCAGGACCCGGCCGCGTTGACCGGTGCGATCCGCTTCGGTGCCGCCGTCGGTGCGCTCGCGGTCACCCGCAAGGGTGCGTTCGCGGCCATGCCCAGCCTTGAAGAAGTCCAGCAACTGCTGCAGCAACAACAGGATGACGCCGCATGAACACGCCCATCAATGGCACCCCGGTTCCGCCGACCCCCGATTTTCGCTCGCCCGAATTCCTGCGCGCCCACATCGCGCAGACCATGGCCTTCTACCAGCCGCACGAGATCGACCCGAAGGGCGGCTTCTTCCACTACTACCTTGACGATGGCAGCGTGTACGACACTGCGCATCGGCACCTGGTCAGCAGCACCCGTTTCGTGTTCAACCACGCCATGGCCTACCGGGAGTTTGGCAAGCCCGAGGACCTGGCGGCGGTCGAGCACGGCGTGCGCTACCTGCGCGAGGTCCACCGCAACGCGGCCACCGGCGGCTACGCCTGGACCCTGCGCGATGGCGTGGTCGAAGATGCCACCAACCACTGCTACGGCGTGGCCTTCGTGCTGCTGGCCTACAGCTGTGCGCTCAAGGCCGGCATCGGCGACGCGCGCGCATGGATGGACGAGACCTGGCAACTGTTGGAGACGCGTTTCTGGGAGTCGGCGTTCGGCCTGTACAAGGACGAAGCCGACGCCGCGTGGAACTTCAGCGATTACCGTGGCCAGAACGCCAACATGCACATGTGCGAGGCGATGCTCGCCGCTTTCGAGGCCAGTGCCGAGCAGCGCTACCTGGATCGCGCGCTGCTGCTGGCCGACCACATGACCCGCCGCCAGGCCGCGCAGGGCGATGGCCTGGTGTGGGAGCACTACGATCCGCAGTGGCAGATCGATTGGGACTACAACCGCGACAACCCCAAGCACCTGTTCCGCCCGTGGGGCTTCCAGCCCGGCCACCAGACCGAATGGGCCAAGCTGCTGCTGATCCTGGATCGGCACGTCCAGGCCGAGTGGCTGGTGCCCACCGCGCGGCACCTGTTCGACGTGGCCGTTGAGCGCAGTTGGGATGCCGCGCGCGGTGGTCTGTATTACGGTTTCGCGCCCGATGGCAGCGTCTGTGATGACGACAAGTATTTCTGGGTACAGGCCGAGTCGCTGGCCACCGCCGCGCTGCTGGCCAAGCGGACCGGTGATGCCGTGTACTGGGATTGGTACGACAAGCTCTGGGGCTATGCCTGGGAGCACATGATCGACCATCGTTACGGTGGCTGGTACCGCATCCTGGATGCGGACAACCGCACGTACAGCGACGAAAAAAGCCCGGCCGGCAAGACCGATTACCACACCATGGGCGCGTGCTACGAAGTGCTCAACGTAGTCCGTTGAATCCGGCGGAGCCGACCGTTGGTCGGCTACCCCAAGCCCCGGTAGAGCCGACCGTTGGTCGGCTACCCCAAACCCCGGCAGAGCCGACCGTTGGTCGGCTGCTCCCACAACCAGGCAGCCCACCATGCGCGCGCACCGCCGTTCCCATGTCGTTGCACCGGCCTGCTGGCTGTTGCTGGTCCTGCTGACCGCGTGGGCACTTCCCGTAGCGGCCGCCCCCTTGGCGGCGGACTGGTCATTCCGCCTGCTGCCCGGTGACGCGCGCGGTGCCGCGCACCCCGGCCTGCAGCAGTGGCGCACCGCGCAGGTGCCAGGCGCGGTGCATACCGACCTGCTGGCGCAGGGGGTGATCCCCGATCCCTACGTGGGGGCGCCCGAGGCGGACCTGCAGTGGATCGGGCTGGCCGACTGGGAATACCGTGCGCGCTTCGACGTAGACGCGGCCACGCTTGCACGCGCGCATGCCGAGTTGGCGTTTCAAGGCCTGGACACCTTCGCCACGGTGAGTTTGAACGGGAAACCGCTGTTGCAGGCCAACAACAGCCACCGCACCTGGCGCGCGCGGGTGGACGGCCGGTTGCGTGCCACCGGCAATGAACTGCGCATCGTGTTGCGGTCGCCGATCAGGACCCTGCTGCCGGGCGTGCAGGCGATGCCGCACAAGATCGCCGGCAACTATCCCTCGCCGTATGGCGATGAGCCCAAGGACGCGATGGTCGGCAATTTCGTGCGCAAGCCCGGTTACCACTTCGGTTGGGATTGGGGCCCGCGTTATGTGACGGCGGGGATCTGGCGCCCGGTGCTGCTCGACAGCTGGGATGCACAGCGCTTGACCGACGTGGCCGTGCACACTCGGGCGCTGGACGCCGCGCATGCCGATCTGGCGATCACCGTGCAGGTGGAAAGCGCCGCGCGTGGCACTGCTGCAGTGCGCGTGGAGATGCTGGATCCGGACGGTGTGTCGGTGGCCCGCATCGATCGTGTCGCCTCGCTGCGTGCCGGCGACAACGCCATTACCGTGCCGGTCTCGCTCAAACAGCCGCGCCGCTGGTGGCCGGCGGGGCAGGGCGAACAGGCGCGCTATACCGTGCGTGCCACGCTGGCACCCGAGAGTGCTACGCCACGCCGTATCGAGCAGCGCATCGGCCTGCGCACCGTGGAGCTGCGTCGCGAGGCCGACCGCCAGGGCGGGCAGGGCTTCGCCTTCGTGATCAACGGCGTGCCGATCTTCGCCAAGGGCGCCAACGTCATTCCGTTCGACATGTTCCCGGCGCGGATCGATGCGGCGCGGATCCGCCGCGAACTGACCGCCGCACGCGATGCCAACATGAACATGCTGCGCAACTGGGGCGGCGGCTACTACGAGGACGACGCATTCTTCGACATCGCCGACGAGCTGGGCCTGCTGGTCTGGCAGGACTTCATGTTCGGCGGCGGCATGCAGCCCGGCTACGATCCGGCGTTCCGCGCCAATGTGGTCGCCGAAGCGCGCGACAACGTGCGCCGGCTGCGCCACCATCCCAGCGTGGTCCTGTGGTGTGGCAACAACGAGGAAGAAACCGCGTGGAAAGACTGGGGCCATGGTCGCGACCTCACCGCTGCCGATCCGGCATTCGCGGCGAAGGTCTGGCAGGGCTACGTGGACCTGTTCGGCAACGACCTGCGCCAGGTGGTGGCCGAAGAGGGCCTGGGCGTGCCGTACTGGTCCAGCTCGCCCAGCAACGACCTGGACGACAAGGCCAACGATTCCACCCGTGGCGACAAACACTACTGGCAGGTGTGGGGCAACCCGGCGCTGCCGGTGACCGCCTACCTGCGCGAGACGCCGCGCTTCATGTCCGAATACGGGCTGCAGGCCTGGCCGTCGCTGCGCACGCTGGACGGCATCATTCCGGTCGCCGAGCAGCAGGTGGACAGCGCCACGGTGCGCGCCCACCAGAAATTCATGGCGGGCGAGGGCAACCAGCGCCTGTTGAAGTACATCGAAGACGAGTACGGCGCGCCGCGCGATTTCCCGGCGTTCGTGTACCTCAGCCAGGTGATGCAGGCCGACGGCATCCAGCTGGCCGCGCTGCACCACCGCGCGTCACGGCCGTACACGATGGGCTCGCTGTACTGGCAGCTCAACGATGTGTGGCCGGGGGCGTCGTGGTCCAGCATCGACTACGCAGGCCGCTGGAAGGCGCTGCATTTCCACGCGAAACGCTTCTTTGCCGACCGGGCGGTGGCGGCGTTGCGTGATGACGGGGTGACCCGGGTAAGCCTGCTCAATGATCGCCAGCAGGGATTCCAGGCGACATGGCGGCTGCGCGTGATTGATCTGGATGGGACGCTGCGCCACCAGCAGCGGCACACCGTGGCGTTGCCGCCGCTGTCGGCGTTGGAGGTGGGCCGGTACGAGGATGCATCGCTGCTGCACGGGGCGGATCCGACGCGGACCGTGGCGGTGGTCGAACTGCTGGATGGAACGCAGGTGCTGTCGCAGCAGGTGGTGTACTTCGCCGCGGCCAAGGACCTTGCGCTGACACGGACGAAGATCGACAGCGACCTGCGTGCCGATGGCGAAGGCTATGTGCTCACGTTGCGTTCGCCAACGCTGGTGCGCGCGTTGTGGATCGACTTCGACGACCGGGATGCCACGCTGGACGATAACGCGCTGGACCTGGTGCCGGGGGAGGCGAAGACCCTCCGCCTGCGCAGCGATGCGGACCTGGACACGCTGCGCAGCACGCTCCGCCTCACCTCACTGGCCGACGTCCTGCGGTAGAGCCACGCCACGCGTGGTTGGGCGCGGTGCCGGGGAGTGCGCGACGTGCAGCCACGCATGGCGTGGCTCTACCCATCCGGTCGTGCCTGGCTTCAGGGCGGGCAGCGTGGCGCTACAGCGTGATCTGCTGGAAATTCTCGACGCGGTCATGGCCATGCGTGGCTTCACCGCTGCGCGGCAGCGGGTAGTCGTCCAGGCGGTCGAGCAGGCGGGTCTGCAGGCCGGCTTCGCGGGCGGCATCCAGCTCTTCGACCACGTCGGACAGGAACACGATCTGCCCGGCCGGTACGCCGATCGCCTTGACGATATGGCGGTAGCTGTCGGCCTCACGCTTGCCGCCGACTTCGGTGTCGAACCATCCCGAGACCAGACCGGTCAGGTCGCCGGCGTCGCTGAAACCGAAGAACAGCTTCTGCGACGGCACCGAGCCGGACGAGTACACGTACAGCGGCTTGCCTTGCGCATGCCAGCCCTTCAGCACCGCCGCCACTTCCGGATAGAAGTGCGCCTTGTAGTCGCCGTTGCGGTAGCCGCTTTCCCAGATCATGCCCTGCAGCGCCTTCAGGGCCGTGTGCTTGCGGTCCTGGTCGATCCAGCCCTGCAGGGTTTCCACGATCAGGCTGTCCTGGCAGGCACCGCCGATCTCCACGGCCACCGCGTCCAGCCAGCGGCGTACCTCCGGCTGCTGGCCATGCGCGGCGACGAACGCCGGCAGTGCCTTGCGTGCATACGGAAACAGCACGTTCTTGACGAACGAAATGCTGCTGGTGGTGCCTTCGATATCGGTGAGGATGACAGTGGGATGCGGCATGGATCAGTCGGCCTGGTGCTGTGCGGGGTGGTAACGCGGGAACTGCTGGGCGATGTCGCTGCCGGTGAAATGACCGATCCAGCCATCGGCCTCGGTGAAGAAGCGGATCGCCACGAAATTGGGTTCTTCGCCCATGTCGAACCAATGGGTGATGCCGTCGGGCACGGCGATCAGGTCGTTCTTGACGCACTCGATCTCGTAGACCTTGCCGTCCACGTGCAGGGTGAACAGCCCGGAGCCGGCGACGAAGAAGCGCACCTCGTCTTCCTTGTGGAAGTGTTCGTCGAGGAACTTCTTTCGCAGTTCGGCGCGGTTGGGGTTGTCCGGGGCGATCGAGGCCACGTCCACGCTCTTGAAGCCGTGCTGGGCGACCAGGCGGTCGATGTCGGTACGGTAGGCAGCGAACACCTCGTCCTGGCTCGCGCCTGGGGCGACCTCATGGGCCGCCTGCCAGCGCTCGAAGGTGACGCCGATCTTCTTCAGTTCGGCTGCGATCGCGTCGCCATCGCGGCTGTCGAACCGTGCGGTATCCGGGGCGGTGTCGTCAAATATACGGAGTCGGCTCATGGCGGCGGCAGCGAGGCGAAAGGGGGGAAGGAAAGGGTACCAGCGCAGCGCCGGATGCGGGGACGTGGGCTGATGGTGAACGACGGAATACAGATTCCCTTCAGGAATCTGGAGGGTCCACAGCCCACACGGTGGTGCCGGCCGCTGGCCGGCGCTTCATGAACGTTGGAAGATCTGGAAGAGCCGGCCAGCGGCCGGCACTACCGGAGATGGCGTGTAGCCGGCCAGCGGCCGGTATTACCGGAGATGGCGTGGAGCCGGCCAGCGGCCGGCACTACCGGGGCGCGGGCGGTACTGTTCAGCCGCGCAGTTTGCGCAGCTCCAGCTCGCAATGCAGCAGGAATTCGAAGGCTTCCATGTGGCGGCGCGCTTCGGCCATGGTGCGGCCCCACGCGTACAGGCCATGGCCGTCGATCAGATAGCCCCAGAGCGGTTGGGTGTCGAGCAGGGCATCGACCTGAGCCGAGAGCACGTCCATGTCCTGGGTATTGGCGAACACCGGCACGTCGATGGCCATCTCGTGGGTACTGTTGCCGTGGAAGGCCTTGATCAGCTCGTAGCCCTCCAGCCGGATGTGACCCTGCGGCGCATAGAGGCGCGAGGCGATCGTCTGCACCGGCGAATGGGTGTGCAGCACGCAGCCGATCTCGGGGAAGCGGCGGTACAGCTGGGTATGCAGCAGCGTTTCGGCCGACGGGCGCAGCGGACGGCCGATGGCCTTGCCATCGAAATCCACCACCATGATGTCGTCCTCCACCAGCCGCCCCTTGTCCTTGCCGGACACGGTGATCGCCGCATGGCGGTCATCCAGGCGGTGCGAGAAGTTGCTGCTGGTGGCCGGGGTCCAGCCGGCCTGGGCCAGCTCGCGGACGTTGTCGATCAGCAATTGGGCCAGCTCGCTGAGGCGGGCGGTGTCGTAGGGGAACGTGGGGGTGGTCATGGCGGGTATTTTACGGCGCTTCGATGATTCCCGCGCGCGGATGGTCGTGCCGGCCGTTGGCCGGGGACACGTGGACCCAGGATGTTCGTGAGGAGCCGGCCAGCGGCCGGCGCTACCGGGGCGCGTTCGGGATTGCCTGGAGCCGGCCAGCGGCCGGCACTACCCGGGCTGCGTTCGGGATTGCCTGGAGCCGGCCAGCGGCCGGCGTTACCGGGGCGCGTTCGGGATTGCCTGGAGCCGGCCAGCGGTCGGCGTTACCGGGGCGCGTTCGGGATTGCCTGGAGCCGGCCAGCGGCCGGCACTACCGGGGCTCGTTCGGGATCGGCCAGGGCCGCCAGCGGCCGGTATTACCCGCGCAGGCGGCTGTGGCGGTAGCCGTAGCCGAAATAGATTGCAAAGCCCACTGCGGTCCAGACGCCCATCAGCATCCAGTTGTGCGCTGTCATCGCGGTCAGCAGCGCCACGCAGCTCAGTACGCCCAGGCTGCAGATCAGCCACGCCATCGGCATCCGGAACGGACGCGGCAGGTCCGGCTGGGTGCGGCGCAGGATCAGCACGCCGGCGCACACCGCCGCGAAGGCGATCAGGGTGCCCATCGAGGTCAGCTCGCCGAGGATGTCCAGCGGGAACAGCGCTGCCAGCAGGGCGATGCCGATACCGGTGATCACCGTGTTGATGTGCGGGGTGCGGTACTTGGGATGGATCTTGGTGAACACCGGCGGCAGCAGCCCGTCGCGTCCCATGATCATGAAGATGCGCGGCTGCCCGATGATCATCACCAGCACCACCGAAGACAGGCCGATCAATGCGCCGATCTCGACCACGATGCGCAGCCAGCCCAGCTGCGGGTGCGCGGCCACGGCGGTGACCACCGGCTCATCGGTGCCCAGCAGGGCGTAGGGCACCAGCCCGGTCATGACCGCAGCCATGGCGATGTACAGCACCGTGCAGATCACCAGCGAGAGCAGCATGCCGATCGGCATGTCGCGCTGCGGCCGGTGCGATTCCTGCGCGGCCACCGAGACGGCCTCGAAGCCGATGTAGGCGAAGAACACCATCGCCGCGCCGCGCAGTACGCCTYCAAAGCCGTACTTGCCCGGTCCCTCGTTGGCGGGGATGAACGGGGTCCAGTTGGCCGGGTCGACGTACTTCCAGCCGGCGATGATCACCAGCACGATCAGCCCGGTCTTCAGCACGACCATGGCCATGTTCATCGCCGAGGACTTGCTGATGCCCACGTAGCACAGCCAGGTCAGCAGCAGCACCAGGATGGCGGCCGGAATATTGGCGATCGCACCGGTCGGGCGCAGCTGCGCATCCAGCGGGGCACTGACCAGCGCCGCCGGCAGGTGGATGTCGAAATGACTCAGCAGGCTCAGGAAGTACCCGGTCCAGCTGACCGCCACCGCCGATGCGGAGACGCCATATTCCAGCACCAGCATCCACCCGATGAACCAGGCCGAGAGCTCGCCGAACGTGGCATAGGTATAGGTGTAGGCACTGCCCGACACTGGCACCATCGCCGCGAACTCGGCGTAGGCCATCGCGCAGAACGCGCAGCAGATCGCAGCCAGCACGAAGGACAGCATGATCGCCGGGCCGGCGTGGTTGGCCGCCGCCTGACCGGTGATCACGAAGATGCCGCCGCCGATGACCGCGCCGATGCCAAGCGCGGTCAGCCCCCACGGGCCGAGGGTGCGGACCAGGCTCAGGCCGTTGGCGTCTTCATGGGCGGCGTGGGGGTGCTTGGTGGCCCACAGTTGCTTGAACATGGTTTGGGTGTCTTCTCAGGTACGACGTGTCAAAACACCGGGCCGGCGCAAGGCCGGCCCGGCAGCACTCAGGCGGAGGTCTTGTTGAGCTTGCTGTGGCGGATGCCATAGCCGAAGTAGATGCACAGCCCCAGCAGCGTCCAGCCGAGGAACAGGTGCCAATGCACCGCGAAGGCCTGCCAGAACAGGAACAGGCACGACAGCGCGCCCAGCGGGCAGATGATCCACACCACTGGCACGCGGAACGGACGCGGCAGTTCCGGGCGCGTGTAGCGCAGGATCAGCACGCCGATGCAGACCGTGGCGAAGGCCAACAGGGTACCCATTGAAACCAGTTCGCCCAGCACGTTCAGCGGCACCAGGCCGGCCAGCGTCGCAGCCAGCACGCCCACGACAATCGTGGCCCAGTACGGGGTGCGGAAGCGCTTGTGGACCTTGCCGAAGATCTTCGGCAGCAGGCCGTCGCGCGAGATCGTGTAGGCGATGCGGGTCTGGCCCATCATCATCACCAGCACCACTGAGGACAGGCCGGCGATCGCGCCGATTTCCACTGCGGTCTTCAGCCAGGACAGGCTCGGGTAGGCTTCCAGCGCGGTGGCCACCGGCTTGTCGGTGCCCAGCAGGTGGTACGGCAGCATGCCGGTCAGTACCGCGCAGACGATGATGTAGACGATGGTGCACACCGCCAGCGAGCCGAGCAGGCCGATCGGCATGTTGCGCTGCGGATCCTTGGTTTCACCGGCGGCGGTGGAGACCGCATCGAAGCCGATGTAGGCGAAGAACACGATGGTCGCCGCGCGGAACACCCCGCTCCAGCCGAATTCGCCGGATACGCCGGTGTTTTCGGGGATGAAGGGATGCCAGTTGGCCGGGTCCACATGCGCCGCGCCGATGCCGATGAAYAGGCAGATCACAAACACCTTGATGGCCACGATGATGGCGTTGACGAAGGCGGACTGGGTCACGCCCACGTACAGCAGGCCGGTCACCGCCGCCACGATCAGCACCGCGGGCATGTTGAACAGCTTGCCGGAGGAAATGAACTCCTGCCCGGTCCAGGCGATCGGCGCGGCACTGAGCGCGTCGGGGAAGGGCATGTGCAGCGTGGTGGTGATAAAGCTGATCAGGTAGGCCGACCAGCCCACGGCGACCGAGGCCGAGGCGAACAGGTACTCCAGCACCAGGCACCAGCCGATGAACCAGGCCATGCCTTCGCCCAGCGTGGCGTAGGAGTAGGAATAGGCGCTGCCGGAGACCGGCATCATCGCCGCGAACTCGGCGTAGCACAGGCCGGCCAGCGCGCAGGCGAAGCCGGCGAACACGAAGGACAGCATCACCGCCGGGCCGGCATGGTTGGCCGCGGCCTGGCCGGTCAACACGAAAATACCTGCGCCGATCACCGCACCGATGCCGAGCATGATGAGGTGTTTCGCCGTGAGGGTCCGTTTCAACGTGACTTCGCCGTCCAGGCTGCCTTCGATGGGCTCACCGGCATCGACGTGCCCGGCCGGTTCAACCGGTTTTACCCTCAACAGAGACTTCAGCATGCAGTGCTTCCCTAAATGGACAAAGGTGAGGTGCGCGGTACTTTGCCGCACACCCTGATGGCAACTGGGCGCCCCAACGGTGCGGGGCCCGCTGTACCTTAGCCAAAGCTGAAGCCCACGCACAAGCACAAATGCAGCATGGGCCGGCGATAATCGACAAATTCCGCCCCGCGCCCCCGCCCCCATGTCGATCGACCCTGAATCCATTGCCGTTGCTGATGCCCACCTGCGCGCCCAACTGGCCGCATATGCGCGGCGCCAGCCTGAACACGCCGCCTTGGCTGACGAATTCAGCACATTGTTGGACGATGCGGAAAACCCGTTCCAGCGCGAGCGCCTGGCCGGCCACTTCACCGGCAGCGCATGGCTGGTCAGCACCGACGGCGCGCGCGTCCTGCTCACCCACCACCGCAAGCTGGACCGCTGGCTGCAGCTGGGCGGCCACGCCGATGGCGACCGCAACCTGGCCCGGGTGGCGCTGAAGGAGGCCGAGGAGGAGTCCGGACTGAGCGGGCTGGTGCTGGAGGATGGCGAGCTGTTCGACATCGACAAGCACTGGATCCCCGAGCGCAAGGACGTACCCGGCCACTGGCACTACGATGCCCGTTACGTGGTGCGTGCACTGGGCAGCGAGCAGTTCGCGATCAGCGAGGAATCGCTGGCGTTGGCCTGGCGGGATATCCGTGACGTGGCCAATGCGGCGATAGAAACCCCGGACGGTGATGATTCGTTGCCGCGGATGGCGAAGCGCTGGCTGGCGCGGTAACGACCGAAGCGCATCGTCCCTTTGCGACGCGCTCGGTCCGCAACGAAAGGCAGCCGAGCATGGCTCGGCTCTACCGGGACCTCGCGCGCACGGGTAGTGCCGAGCCATGCTCGGCAACCGCGCGGCACCACGCCACCGCGCCACCGCGCCACCACCGTCCGCAACCGGAAGCCCAACGTCGGCTGGCGCGTCGGACGCGGTTGACCTCGGTCCGACGCCTGGGTCAGGCCGTCGCGATGCCGGAACGGAAGGCAGCCGAGCATGGCTCGGCTCTACCGTCCGCAGCCGGATGCCCAACGCCGGCTGGCGCGTCGGTCGCGGTTGACCTCGGTCCGACGCCTGGGTCAGGCCGTCGCGATGCCGGAACGAAAGGCAGCCGAGCATGGCTCGGCTCTACCGGGACCTCGCGCGCACCGGTAGTGCCGAGCCATGCTCGGCAACCGCGCGGCAGCGCGGCACCACGGAAGCGCGGGACCACGGCACCAAGGCAGCGCCGCATCATTGTCCGCAGCCGGATGCCCAACGCCGGCTGGCGCGTCGGTCGCGGTTGACCTCGGTGCGACGCCTGGATCAGGCCGTCGCGATCCCGGAACGAAAGGCAGCCGAGCATGGCTCGGCTCTACCGGGACCTCGCGCGCACGGGTAGTGCCGAGCCATGCTCGGCAACCGCGCGCCAGCGCGGCACGACATCCCGCCGCCGGGCAGCCCAGCCGTCGATCAATACAGCACGCGGGTCCGCAGGGTGCCCGGGATCGCGGCCAGTTCTTCGCGCACGGCGGTGGCCTGGGCCTCGCTGGCGGTGATGTCGATGACCACGTAGCCGACCTTGGGGTCGGTGCGCAGGAACTGGCCGTCGATGTTGACGTTGTGGCGCGAGAAGATCTCGTTGACCCGGGACAACACGCCGGGCACGTTCTGGTGGATGTGCAGCAGGCGCAGGCTGTCTTCGTGCTCGGGCAGGGTGACTTCGGGGAAGTTGACCGCCGACAGGGTGCTGCCGTTGTCGCTGTAGCGGACCAGCTTGGCCGCCACTTCGATGCCGATGTTGTCCTGCGCCTCCAGCGTGCTGCCGCCCACGTGCGGGGTGAGGATCACGTTGTCGTGCGCGGTCAATGGCGACACGAAGGCATCGCCGTTGCCCTTGGGCTCGATCGGGAACACATCCAGCGCCGCACCGCCGATATGGCCGCTGTGCAGCGCCGCGTCCAGCGCCTCGATGTCCACCACGGTGCCGCGTGCGGCGTTGATCAGGTGGGCGCCGGGGCGCATCCGCGCCAGTTCGGCGGCACCGATCATCCACTGCGTGGCCGGGGTTTCGGGCACGTGCACGGTGACGATATCGGCGCGCGAGAGCAGGTCGTCCAGGCTGATCGCCGCGCGCGCGTTGCCCAGCGACAGTTTGGTTTCCACGTCGTGGAAGATCACCTGCATGCCCATCGCCTCGGCCATCACCCCGACCTGGGTGCCGATGTGGCCATAGCCGATGATGCCCAGCGTCTTGCCGCGCACTTCATGGCTGCCGGCGGCCGACTTGGACCAGCCGCCGCGATGGCATTCGGCGTTCTTCTGCGGAATGCCACGGGTGAGCATGATCGCTTCGGCGATGACCAGCTCGGCCACGCTGCGGGTGTTGGAGTAAGGCGCGTTGAACACCGGGATGCCGGCCAGCTCGGCTGCGTCCAGGTCCACCTGGTTGGTGCCGATGCAGAAACAGCCCACCGCCATCAGGCGCTTGGCATGGGCCAGTACCTCGGCGCTCAGTTGCGTGCGCGAACGGATGCCGACGATGTGCGCCTCGGCGATGCGCGCTTTCAACTCGTCTTCGGGCAGCGCCTTGCTGTGCAGTTCGATCTGCGAATAGCCGGCGGCGGTGAACACGTCGATCGCGGTCTGGCTCACCCCCTCCAGCAACAGCACGCGGATATCCTGCTTCGGGAACGAGGTCTTCTTCGGCGACATGGGCAAGGGCGCAGCGTGTAGGGCGGGAGCGCCCAACTATGCCAGAACGGGCAGGCGATTGTGCAGTGCGCCAATGGACGCGGCGATGGTTTCAGATGCATCCGTTGCCACCGCCTGCGGGCATGCCGACGGCCAGGACACCCACGGGGGTCTGCTACGCTTGGGAACTCCATTGCCCCGTCCCGATGCCATGACCGATCCGCGCCTTTCTTCGCTGTTGCAGGACTGCCCTGGGCTGCGGCTCAAGACCGACCCGGCCGACCTGGAGCACTACGGCCGCGACTGGACCCGGCGCTGGACCCCGGCGCCGCTGGCGATCGCACTGCCGGGCAGCGTCGAGGACGTGCAGGCGATCCTGCGCTGGGCGACCGCGCAGCGCGTGGCCGTGGTGCCGTCGGGCGGCCGCACGGGCCTGTCCGGTGGCGCGGTGGCCGCCCATGGCGAGCTGGTGCTCAGCCTGGAACGGATGAACAAGCCGCTGGCCTTCGATGCGGTGGACCGCACCCTGACCGTGCAGGCCGGCATGGCGCTGGAAGCGGTGCACAACGCCGCGCTGGAACACGGTCTGATCTATCCGGTGGATTTCGCTGCGCGCGGCTCGTGCTCGATCGGCGGCAACATCGCCACCAACGCCGGCGGCATCCGCGTGATCCGCTATGGCAACACCCGCGAGTGGATCGCCGGGCTCAAGGTGGTTACCGCCAGCGGCGAGCTGCTTGAGCTCAACAAGGGCCTGATCAAGAACTCCAGCGGCTATGACTTCCGCCAGCTCCTGATTGCTTCCGAAGGCACCCTCGGGGTGATCGTGGAGGCCACGCTGCGGCTGACCGATCCGCCGCCGGCCAGCAACGTGATGCTGCTGGCGCTGCCCAGCTTCGAGGTGCTGATGCAGGTGTTCGCCGCGTTCCGCGAGCGGCTGCAACTGCAGGCCTTCGAATTCTTCACCGACCGCGCGCTGGAACACGTACTGGCACATGGCGCGCAGGCACCCTTTGACCAGGTGCATCCGTTTTACGTAGTCACCGAATTCGCGGCCGGCGACGCGGCGCAGGAAGCCGCGGCGATGGCGGCCTTCGAGGCCTGCATGGAGCAGGGCTGGGTCAGCGATGGCGTGGTCAGTGCGAGCGATGCGCAGGCCGCACAGCTGTGGCGACTGCGCGAAGGCATCACCGAGGCGGTCGCACGCTACAAGCCGTACAAAAACGATGTCTCGGTGCGGATCTCGGCGATGCCCGCGTTCATGGCCGAAACCCAGGCCCTGATCGGCCAGGCTTACCCGCAGTTCGACGTGGTCTGGTTCGGGCATATCGGTGACGGCAACCTGCACATCAACGTGCTCAAGCCCGATGCCACCCCCGACGCCGAGTTCCTGACCCAGTGCGAGCACGTCACCAAGCTGCTGGCGCAGGTACTGGCGCGTTTCGATGGCAGCATCTCGGCCGAGCACGGGATCGGCCTGGTCAAGAAAGGCTATCTGGACAGCACCCGCAGCCTGCCGGAAATCGCGCTGATGAAGGCGGTCAAACGTGCGTTTGATCCACAAGGGCTGCTGAATCCGGGCAAGCTGTTCGACCTGTAGGCCGCGACAGGATTTCACGCAACCTATACGCTCTGTGCTTTCCACCGCGAACGACACCCTGATGATGCGTCCGATCCTGCTTGTTGCCGTGCTTGCTCTGCCGTTGTCGGCGCTGGCCTCCAGTTTCGCCGGTTCTTCGGCCGGTTCCGCCTCCGGCGCCTCCTCGGCCGGCTCGTCCAGCTCGGGCGATGACAAGATCGTGCTCGACGCACGCGAAGATGCCGCCGCGTTCGTCGCCAGCGACGGCGCGATCCGTGGCGCGCGACTGGAAGCGGCGCTGCTGCACCTGCGTGAGCGCGACGTCGCCCAGCGCGATGCCAGCGACCTGGCGTTGGCGAAGCGTCTGCTGGCGCGGTGATGCAACCGCGCCGCCGGGCCCGCCGCTGGCGCTGGGCGGCCCTGGCGGCGTTGCTGGCCGCGCCGCTGGCGCACGCTGCGCTGCAGTTGGATCTACAGACGCAGGGGCTGGATGCCGTCCAGGAGGCGGCCGCGCGCCGCGTGCTGGCGCAGGTGCAGGCGCAGCTCCCCCTCACCTGGCAGGCGCGCTTCGATGCACCGGTGCCGGTGCGCTGGACCGACACACTTCCCGATCACGTGCACGGCCGCGCCCGTAACGGCGCGATCGCGCTGCGCCGTTCCTTGCTGGACCCGGTGCAGGACGGGGAGCCACTGCCGCGTCCGGTGCAGGCCGCGCTGATCCATGAGCTGACCCACATCCTGGACCGCAGCGCGGCGGGCGGCTGGTCGCGCACCGCGCGCTGGCGCGACCTCAGTGGGTGGCAGCAGCGCCCCTGGCGGCTGGGCCGTACCGGCAACGCTTTCAGCGGCCGCAGCCCGGACGACTACGAGCGCAGCAGCCCGGCCGAATACCTGGCGGTCAATGCCGAGTACTTCCTGCTCGACCCCGGCTACGCCTGCCGTCGCCCTGCGCTGGCGGCGTGGTTCGCCGCGCAGATCGGCCCGTTGGCGGACACGCCCGCCTGCGATGCAGCGCTGCCGCTGGTGCAGGCCGAGGAAAACACCGGCGCGGCTTCGCTGCTGGCAGTGGACCCGGCGCGCGTCTACGCGGTCGATTACCTGCTGGCCGAGGGCAACGACCAGATGATGAGTCGCTGGGGCCACAGCATGCTGCGGCTGGTGATCTGCGCACCCGGGCGGCCGCCCGGTCCGGCCTGCCGGATGGACCTGTCCTACCACCGGGTGCTGTCCTTCCGCGCGTTCGTCGGCGATGTCCAGATCTCCAGCTGGCGGGGGCTGACCGGCGCGTATCCGTCGCGGCTGTTCGTGCTGCCGTTGAACCAGGTGATCAACGAGTACACCCAGGTGGAGCTGCGCGGGCTGTCCTCGGTGCCGCTACGGCTGCAGCCAACGGAGATTGCCAGCCTGCTCGAACGCGTGGCGCAGGTGCAGTGGAGCTACAGCGGACGCTACAGGTTCGTCAGCAACAACTGCGCGGTGGAGACCGGCAAGCTGCTGCAGGAAGGGGTGCCGCGCTGGGCGACGCCCGGGCTGAATCGGATCACCCCGCGCGGTCTGTTGACGCGACTGGAGCGGCAGGGGCATGCCGATGGCACGGTGCTGGGGGACCGCAGCGAGGCGTTGCGCCAAGGCTACTACTTCGCCTCGGCGGAGGCGTACTACCAGCAGTTGTTCGACGTCGCACGTGCCGAGCTGCCGCTGGGCAGCGCGACGGTCAACGCATGGCTGCAGCGCCCGGCCGCGCAGCGCGCGGCGTGGGTGGAGCAGGGCGGCCTGCGTGCCACCTCGGCGCTGCTCTTGCTGGAACAGGCCGCGCGCCAGCGCGGGGAACTGCGTGCACGTGCCGCGCTGAAACGCACGCTGGCCCACCCGGCCGACGGCGCGGACGCCGCGCGCGATACGTTGATGGCGCTGCTGCGCGACACCGGCCAACTGGTCACCCCTGCGGCGCTGGTGCCGGGCGGCTATGGCGTGCCGCTGGGCAGCGAGCGGGCGGCTGCGGCAGCGGCCACCGCGCGGATCAGCGAACGCGGCGTACCGGCCTGGCAGCAGCTGCAGCACCAGTTGCGCGCGCGCCTGCCGCTGGCGCAGCAGCAGGAACTGGCAGTCATCGATGACAACCTGGAGCGCCTCGGCCAGCGCATGCGCACGCTCGCCCGTACCGAGGCCGCTACTGGCGCGGCAGTTCGATGACGAACCGCGCGCCACCCAGCGCGCTGGCCGTGCAGAACACGCGACCGCCATGGGCATCGGCGATTGCCTTGACCACCGCCAGGCCCAGGCCGCTGCCGCCGCGCTGCCGCGAGCGCGAGCCATCGCCACGCAGGAACGGCTCGAAAATCTGCGCGCTGACGTTCGGGTCGATCCCCGGGCCTTCGTCATCGACGGATACCTGCACGTGGGTGGCGGTGTCGTGCACGGCGATCCGCACCCGCCCCGGCGTGGCGTAGCGCCGCGCGTTGTCGAGCAGGGCCAGCAGCGCCTGGCGCACGCGGGTGGGATCGCAGTGGGCCGGATGCTCCTCGCGCGAGGTCTCCAGCTCCAGCACGAAGCCGCCGCTGCGGAAGCCGGGATCGACCAGGGTCATCACCGAGTGCACTTCCTGCACCACGTCGCTGCGGGCCCGGCGCACGTCCAGCCGCGCGCTGTCGGCCAGGCTGAGCACGCGCAGGTCTTCGATCAACCGCGACAAGCCTTCGACCTGCGCCAACAGGCTGCGGAACTGGGCCTCATCGGGCTGGAACACACCCTCGGCAAGACCCTGCAGGCGACCGCGCAGGATGGTGACGGGGGTGCGCAGTTCATGGGCGATCGCCGCGTGCCACATCGCCCGGTCGGCGTCCTGGTTCTGCAGGCGCCGGGCCATCGCATTGAAGTCATCCACCAGCAGGGCCACCTCGCCCAGTGAGCGGTCGCTTGCCGTAGCGCGTGCGCCGAGGTCGCCCTCGGCGAGCCTGCCGATGCTGTCGACCACCGCGTTGAGCGGGGTGAGGATGCGCTGGGAAAGCCGCACCGACGCCGCCACCGCCAGCGTCAGGCCGATCAGCGTGACCCCGGCCATCCACACCAGCTCCGGGCCGGTGGGCGCCCAGTCCACCGGCTCGTCGGCATTGGGATAGAACTCCAGCAGCACGGCATACAGCAGGTAGGAGCTGAGGATCATCATCACGATGACCGCCAGCACCATCAACGACATCGACACCACGATGTGCCGGCTCAGGCCCGGGCGGCGCATCAATGGTCTGCCGCGAGCCGGTAGCCGACCCCGCGCACGCTGGCCGGCACGTTTTCCAGGCCGACGTCATCGAGCTTGCGCCGCAGTTTGCTGACGTGGCTGTCGACGGTACGCTCCAGCGCCTCGCTTTCGGGCAGGCACTGGTGCATCAGCTCGCTGCGGCTGAAGATCCGTGACGGCGCCAGGGCCATGCAGTGCAGCAGCTTGAACTCGGTCAGGGTCAGCAGCAGCTCGTGGCTGTAACCCTCACCCTCGACCTGCACGCAATGGTGCTCGGCATCGATCAGCAGCGTGCCCACGCGCAGGATGCCGGGCGGGGCGGCCGGGCGTGCATTCAACGTGCGTCGCAACACGGCGCGGGCGCGCGCGGCCACTTCGGCCGGATTGAACGGCTTGACCACGTAGTCGTCGGCGCCCATGCGCAGCGCGGTCAGCTTGTCCAGGTCCTGGTCCAGTGCGGTGAGCATGATGACCGGGGTGTCGCCGCGTTGGCGCAGGGTGTTGAGCACCGTCCAGCCATCCATCCCGGGCATCTGCACGTCCAGCAGGATCAGGTCCGGTCGGGCGCTGCGATGCAGCGCCAGCGCGTGCAGGCCATCTTGGGCGCGCAGCGTGCGCAGGCCTTCGCGATGCAGGTAGGCGGCGATGATGTCGGCGATCTCGGGTTCGTCTTCGACGATCAGGACGAGCCCGTTGAGCGAGCGGTCCCAGTGCGCGGCGGCGCTGGGTGAATCGGTGGCGTGCATGCGGGGCAGGGCCAGAAGGTGCTTGTGCTCCATCGTATCTCCACAGTTCCTCCATCGAAACCCCACGCAGGCGCTGCAGACTTCGCCATTCATGATTCTGGTCGCGCGTGCGGCCCTGTGCTGCTGATGAAAACCAACAGGATTCAAACCGCTGTATGGGCGGTGCTTGCGGTCATGCTTGCGGCATGTGCCAGGGAAACGGTGGCGCCAGTGGCGGCGCCGGAGGTGAGCGTGGTGTCGCTTTCGTCTGCGACGGTGCAGCGCGACGATGAACTGCCGGGACGTGTGGCGGCGGTGCGTACGGCGCAGATCCGCGCGCAGGTGGGCGGGATCGTGCAGCGGCGGCTGTTCGCGCAGGGAGCGGAGGTGCAGGCCGGTACGCCGCTGTTCCAGATCGACCCGGCCGCCTTCCGTGCGGAGGTGGACAGTGCGCGGGCGTCGCTGCAGCGCAGTGAGGCGGCGTTGACGCGGACGCGGGTGCAGTCGGAGCGGCTGGGTTCGCTGGCGGCGGCGCAGGCGGTGAGCCAGCAGGCGCGCGATGACGCGCATGCCGAGCACCAGCAGGCAATGGCGGACGTGGCACAGGCGCGTGCGACGCTGGCGCGGCGGCAGCTGGATCTGCGCTATGCCACGGTGGAGTCGCCTATCGCCGGGCGTATCGATCAGGCGCTGGTGACCGAAGGGGCGCTGGTGACCGCGAGCGATGCGACGCCGATGGCGGTGGTGCAGCAGTTGGACCAGGTATACGTGGATGTGCGCCAACCGGCGTCGATGCTGGAGGGTATCCAGCGTGCGGTGGTGGCCGGTCAGCTGGATGCGGCGAAGGGCTTGCCGGTGACATTGCTGGGGACGGGCGGGACGCCGTATGCGGAGCAGGGCCGGATGCTGTTTTCGGGGATCAATGTGGACGCGGAGACCGGCGATATCGTGTTGCGGATCGTGGTGGACAACCCGGCGCGGCGGTTGTTGCCGGGGATGTTCGTGCGGGCGCGGGTGCCGCGCGGGATACAGGTGGGTGCGTTGTTGGTGCCACAGCAGTCAGTGCTGCGCAGTACGGGCGGGCAGTCGTATGCATGGGTAGTGGACAAGGAGGGCAAGGCGGTGATCCGGACGATCGAGGTGGATGGTCTGGTGGACCGGCAGTACGTGGTGAGCCACGGGCTGCAGGCGGGCGAGCGGGTAGTGGTGGAGGGGCAGGAGCGGTTGCAGGAAGGGATGGCGGTGACGGCCCGGCCCTGGCGGCCGGCTGCTGCTGGTGTGAAGGCGAAAAGCGAAAGCTGAAAGGCCAGAGCTGCCTTCAGAACCTGCTCTGTGGCTGGGCCGGGGCGGGTAGGTTCACGGGACACGCCGCAAGTCCCGCTCCGCGGTCCGGCCCAGCCGCCGGCGGCTGTGCGTTCGGACGCATGCGAGGCAGTGCCTCGCAAGCAATGCGCCCTCACCCGTGGAGGCTCCGTCCGTCGCGCCATCCATGGCGCTCAGGGTCCCGTGAACCCACCCACCCCGACCCTCGACAGTGGGCTGGTGGCCTTGGGCGAGCAACAAGCGACGCAACGTCCGTATGTCCTTTGCGTCGCTGCGCGGCTGTAGCAGGGCGGGCTTCGGGCTGAGCGCAAAGGCTTGGGATAAAGCTCGCTGACGCGCTGGTCGCTTCGCTCTCCTGTGCGCACCGAAATGTGTCAGGGGCTGGTGGGGGTGGGTTSRCGGGACCCTGAGCCGCATGGATGCGGCGACGGAGCTTACATGGGTGAGGGCGCATTGCTTGCGAGGCATTGCCTCGCATGCGACCGAACGCCCAGCCGCCAGCGGCTGGGCCGGGCCGCGGAGCGGGACTTGCRGCGTGTCCCGTAACCCCACCCGCACCTGCCCAGCCCGGTGCAGGCGCGGACAGTAGCTCTTGCTCTTGCATCGCAGTGGCTTGAGCAATCCCGCAGTACGACGAAGAACCTTTTTTGTGGATGACGATGCCACTGCACCGGCTGCTTTCGCGGCGGTGCGCCGGCGAGAGGAAGTTGCATGCCGCAGTTTTTCATTGAGCGCCCGGTGTTTGCGTGGGTGCTGGCTATTTTCGTGGTGCTGGCCGGAGCGCTGGCCATTCCGCGCCTGGCGATCGAGCGCTATCCCAGCGTCGCGCCGCCCAGCATCAGCATCTATGCCAGCTATCCCGGCGCGTCGGCGCAGACCATGAACGATGCCGTGGTCGGGCTGATCGAGCGCGAGCTGTCCGGGGTCAAGCACCTGCTGTATTTCTCCTCGTCCACCGACACCTCGGGCGAGGCCTCCATTACCGCTACCTTCCGCCCGGGCACCGATCCGGAGCTGGCCCAGGTGGACGTACAGAACCGCATCAAGGCGATCGAATCGCGGCTGCCGCAGGCGGTGCGCCAGAACGGGCTTGGCGTGGAGGCCGCCGATTCGGGCTTCCTGATGCTGGTCGGGCTGCGCTCCACCGATGGCCGCCTGGACGAAGTGGCTCTGAGCGACTACATGGCGCGCAACATCGTCGAAGAACTGCGGCGCATCGACGGCGTGGGTCGCGTGCAGCTGTTCGGTGCCGAACGCGCCATGCGGATCTGGGTTGACCCCGCCCAGCTGGTGGCCTACCGCCTCACTCTGGGCGACCTGACCACCGCGATCAGCGAACAGAATGCGCAGATCGCCCCCGGCCGGGTCGGCGATTCGCCGGCGCTGCCGGGCCAGCGGGTCACCATTCCCCTCACCGTGGAGGGCCAGCTGAGTACGCCGGAGGCGTTCGCGGCCATCGTGCTGCGCGCCAATCCGGATGGCTCCCGGGTGGTCATCGGTGATGTTGCCCGGGTCGAGATGGGCGCGGAAAACTATGCGTGGTCCACACGCGAAAACGGCGCGCCGGCAACCGCGGCGGCCATCCAGTTGTCGCCCGGCGCCAACGCAGTGAAGGTGGCCGGCGCGGTACGCGCGCGCATGGCCGAACTCGCGCCAACCCTGCCGGTGGGCATGGAGTCCACGGTGCCGTTCGACACCGCGCCATTCGTGGCGATCTCGATCCAGAAAGTGCTGATCACCCTTGTCGAGGCGATGGTGCTGGTGTTTGCGGTGATGTACCTGTTCCTGCAGAACATCCGCTACACACTCATCCCGGCCATCGTGGCGCCGATCGCGCTGCTGGGCACCTTCGCGGTCATGCTGGCGGCGGGCTTTTCGATCAACGTGCTGACCATGTTCGGCATGGTGCTGGCGATTGGCATCATCGTCGACGATGCCATCGTGGTGGTGGAAGGCGTTGAGCGGATCATGGCCGAAGAAGGCCTGCCACCCCGCGAGGCCACCGCCAAGGCGATGAAGGAGCTCACCGGTGCGGTGATTGGCATCACCCTGGTGCTCACCGCCGTGTTCATTCCGATGGCGCTTGCCGACGGTTCGGTGGGCGCGATCTACCGGCAGTTCAGCCTGGCCATGGCGGTATCGATCCTGTTCTCGGCGCTGCTCGCGCTGACCCTTACCCCCGCGCTGTGTGCCACGCTGCTCAAGCCGAGCACGCGCGGCCACCACGGGCGAGGCGGCTTCTTCGGTGCGTTCAATCGCGGCATGGCGCGCATGACCGACGGCTACCAGGGGCAGGTGGTGCGCATCCTGCAGCGCGGTGGGCGCAGCATGGCCGTGTTCGCCGCCCTCGTGGTGGCCTTGGGGATGGGTCTGCACCTGCTGCCCGGCGCGTTCCTGCCCGAAGAGGACCAGGGCTACTTCATGACCTCCATCCAGCTGCCGGCCGATGCCACCGCCGAGCGCACCCTGGAGGTGATGCAACGCTACGAGACGCACATCGCCGCACGCCCGGGCATCGCCTCCAACCAGGCGATCATGGGCTACAGCTTCGCGGGGTCCGGGCCGAACGCGGCGATGGCCTACACCATGCTCAACGAGTGGGACGCGCGCGCCGGTGCCACCGTGGCCGACGAGGTGGAACGCGCGCAGCAGGCCATGGCCGCCGCGCCGGAAGGCCAGGTGATCGTGGTGACGCCGCCGGCCATCGACAGCCTGGGCACCTCGTCCGGGTTCGACCTGCGCCTGCAGGCCCGTAGCGGCCAGGGCCCGGCGCAGCTTCAGGCGGCACAACAGCAGCTGCTGGCGCTGGCCGCCGCAAGCCCGCTGCTGCGCGACGTGCATGCCGAAGGCCTGCCAGCGGGCAGCACCGTGCGGTTGGAGATCGACCGACACAAGGCGCAGGCCATGGGCGTGGGCTTCAGTGCGATCAGTGACACGCTGTCGGCGGCGATGGGCTCGCAGTACGTCAACGATTTCCCCAATGCGGGCCGCCTGCAACAGGTGATCGTGCAGGCAGACGCACCGCACCGCATGCAGGTGGATGACGTGCTCAAGCTGCATGTGCGCAATGCCAATAGCGGCATGGTGGCGTTGGCCGAGCTGGTCACCCCGGTGTGGTCGCAGACGCCCTTGCAGCTGGAACGCTACCAGGGCTTCCCGTCGCTGAGCCTGTCCGGCAATGCGGCAGCGGGCGCGTCCAGCGGCCAGGCCATGGCCGAGATGGAGCGGCTGGCGCGGCAGTTGCCGGCCGGCTTCGCACTGGCCTGGACCGGGCAGTCGCTGCAGGAGCGCGCCTCCGGTGCGCAGGCGCCGTGGCTGATGCTGCTGTCGATGCTGGTGGTGTTCCTGGTGCTGGCCGCGCTGTATGAAAGCTGGTCGATCCCGGCGGCAGTGCTGCTGGTGGTGCCGCTGGGCCTGCTGGGCGCGGTGGCGGCCGTGCTGTTGCGCGGGTTGCCCAACGATGTGTTCTTCAAGGTCGGAATGATCACCGTGATCGGGCTGTCGGCCAAGAACGCGATCCTGATCGTGGAGTTTGCGCGCCAGCTGCAGTTGCAGGGGCATGGCCTGGTTGACGCGGCGATCGAGGCGGCACGGCTGCGGCTGCGCCCGATCCTGATGACGTCGCTGGCGTTCGCGCTGGGCGTGGTGCCGTTGATGCTGGCCACCGGCGCGTCGGCTGAAACCCAGCATGCGATCGGCACCGGGGTATTCGGCGGGATGCTGACCGCCACCGTGCTGGCGGTGTTCTTCGTGCCGCTGTTCTACGTACTGGTGCAGGGCGCACGCCGCTGGCGCTGGCCATGGCGGCAAGGCCGGGAGGAATGAGATGAGTACCACCGTGATTGATACCACCATCGCCACGGCCGAGGCACAGGTGCTGCAGCTGCTGTTGGCGCATGACGTGGACGCACTGCAGGCCTGGCTGTCGCCCTCGTTGTTCTTCAGTGACGGGGCAGGGCAGTGGCTGGGCGCCCATCCCTGCCTCACGGGGTGGTCAACCGGGCAGCTGCGGATCACCGCGCTCGAGCAGGCCGCAGTGGAGTCACTGGTGTGCGGGCAGCTGACCCTGGTATCCAGTGACGTGCGGCTGCGGTATGCCGACGCGGCCGGCGAACACGCGCGCGCGCTGCGCCTGCTGCGGGTGTGGGCCAGTGCATCGAACGCGGCCGGCGTGCACCTGCTGTCGATCGCACTGCTGCCGCCGCGCGCGGTCTGAACCGATGCCGCAGCCCGTGGAGTCAGGGCTGCTTCACCTCCCGCTGCAGCCTGCGGGCTAGGATGGTTGGCTGATCGCAACAACCGCAAGGAGTCCAACATGCGTGCATCCCCATGGCTTTTGAGCCTGGCCATCGCGGCCGGACTGAGCGCCTGCCAGCCCGCGCAGCAGGGCGACGGCGCCGCGTCGGCAGGCGCTGCAAGCGAAGCACCGCCACCGCCGGCCGCCGCGACCACCGATGAGCGCAGCTATGCTTTCCAGTGCGGCGATGTGGCCGTACACGCGACCTATCGCGGCCAGGATTCGGCCACGGTGGTGGTGGGCGAGCGGACCTATGCGATGTCTTCGGAGGTCGCCGCCTCCGGTGCCAAATACGGCGACGGGCAGGGCAACACGTTCTGGACCAAGGGCACCACCGAAGGCGCGCTCAGCCTGAAGGGTGAGGCCGATCGCATCTGCACCGGCTCGGGCGAAGAAGGCGCGGCAGCGCCCGCGCCCGCCGCTGGAAGCACGGCCCATGCGGGCTTCCGCGCGACCGGCAACGAGCCCGGCTGGGTAGCCGAAGTCCCCGCGGGCGCAACGCCAAGCCTGCGCGTGGAAACCGACTACGGGCAGCGCACCTTCGAGATCCCCACCCCGACCCAAGGGAAGGATGGCTGGTCTGGCAAGGCCGCCGATGGCACCGATATCAAGCTGACCTTCCAGCGCACGGTCTGCCAGGACGACATGAGCGGGCAGACGTTCGGGACCACGGCGATGCTGACCGTGGGCGCGCGGCAGTACCACGGCTGTGGGGATTTCGCCGGCGCGCCTGCGCTGGCGGCCAAGCCGTAACCGCTGGGCGGGTCAGCGCACGTCCTGCGGGCGGCAGTGATCCGGCGCGACGTCGGTGAACAGGTCGTAGCGGTTGCCCACGCCGATCAACGCCTCGCGCAGGGCGCAATCCGCATGGTGACGTTCGTACAGATCGGCGAAGATCCGTTCGCGGCCCTGGCAGTAGCGTTTGTCGGCGGCCTCAAGCTCGACGCGACGTTCTTGGTCGTAGGCTTCTTCGCCCGCGAAATGCTGGCAGGTGTTTTCGCGCTCAAGAAACGCGCGGACATCGGCGGGCATCGCGCAGTAGATGCGGATGTCGTCCACATCGCCGATGTCGTTGGATACCTCGCAGCCAGCGTTGGCGCGCGCGCGCTCGAGGTCGTCCAGATCCGGCATGCCGGTGTTGGCGTCGGCCTCGATCAGCGGGTTTTCCGTCGCCGGCGATTGGGAAGGGATTTCCGGTGCGGCGACGGCCTCCTTGCCGACCACGGGCGAGGCGGCATCCACCCCGTCCACAGTGCCGTCCGCTGCTCGCGGCGAACACGCCGCGAGCAGGGACAGGCAAGCCAGCAGGGCGATGCGCTTAGTCGGCACGGCCGGCGAATTCACCGGTGGCGGTGTTGACCAGCACGCGTTCGCCGTTGGCGATGTACTCCGGCACCATGATCTCGATCCCGGTGCTGAGCTTGGCCGGCTTTGGACGCTTGGTGGCGGTGCCCCCCTTCATTTCCGGCGGGGTCTCGACCACTTCCAGCACCACGCTGGTCGGCAGCTGCACGCCCACCGGGGTTTCGTCGATCACCTGCACGTAGATACCCGTCAGGCCGTCGGTGATGTAGCCGGCGTCATCGCCCAGCACGTCGGCATCGACCATGTACGGGGTGTAGTCCTCGTCGTCCAGGAACACGAACGCATCGCCGTCCTTGTAGGAATAGGTGGACTGGCGGCGCAGCAGCTCGACTTCCGGCAGGTTGTCGTCGGCGTCGAAGCTGGCATCGAGCTTGTTGCCGCCCGGCACGCTGTACATGATGAAGCGGAAGCGGACATTGCCGCCGCGGCCCTGCGGCGAGCTGCGTTCGATGTCGCGGATCTGGTAGACGCCGTTGTTGTACTCGACGACGTTGCCTTTCTTGATGTCGTTGGCTTTCATGGACTGAAGGTCGGTTCGTGGGAGGTGGCGGGCACCATGCCGGGTGCCCTGCGGTGTCCGCCGCTACGGCGGACGTGCTTACTTGGGTGCCAGACGCACCGCACCGTCCAGGCGGATGGTCTCGCCGTTGAGGTAGGTGTTGCCGAGGATATGGCCGACCAGGCCGGCGAAGTCGTCCGGCTTGCCCAGGCGCGGCGGGAACGGGATCGACGCGGCCAGCGATTCCTGCACGGCCGGCGGCATGCCATCGACCATCGGAGTCCAGAAGATGCCCGGGGCGATGGTCATCACGCGGATGCCGAAGCGCGACAGTTCGCGTGCCATCGGCAGGGTCATGCTGACCACGCCGCCCTTGGACGCGGCATAGGCGGCCTGGCCGATCTGGCCTTCATAGGCGGCGACGCTGGCGGTGTTGATGATCACCCCGCGCTCGCCGTCGTCGCCGGGCGTGTTGTGCTGCATGCGGTTGGCGGCGGCCTTGGCGACGTTGAAGCTGCCAACCAGGTTGACCATCACCGTGTTCTGGAAGCTGGCCAGTGGCATCGGGGCCTCTTTGCCCAGCACGCGCCCGGCGCCGAGGATGCCGGCGCAGCTGATCGCCGCATTGAGGCCGCCGAGGAAGTCGTGCGCGGCATCGATCTGCGCCGCCACGGCCGCTTCATCGCTGACATTGGTGGTGAAATAGCGGGCGTTGGCCTCGCCCAGTTCGGCCACGGCGGCCGCGCCCTTGTCGTCGTTGAGGTCGAACAGGGCGACTTTGGCGCCGTGGGCCACCAGGTACTGGGCCACGGACAGGCCCAGGCCGGAGACGCCGCCGGTGATGACGGCGCGGACAGAAGACAGCTGCATTGCGTGTTTCCGCTGGTTCAAGAACCGCCGATTCTAGCGGAAGCCGGCGCTGTCGCCGTTGTGCGCTGCGCGCGGCGCTCAGTGGCGCTGCGCCAGGCGCCGTGCGAACTCGTCCGGCGCCAGCCCGGGCGCAAACAGGAAGCCTTGGCCCACGGCCACTCCCAGCCCCTGCAGGAACTGCCGCTGCGGCTCCGATTCGATGCCTTCGGCGACCAGCCCCAGGCCCAGGCTGCGCGCAATGCCGCAGACCGCTTCGCACACCGCCACGTCCGAGCGGTTGCCGGGCACGCCCTCGACGAACAGCTGGCTGAGCTTGAGCCCGTGGATCGGCAGCCGGCGCAGGTAGTTGAGGGCGCTGTAGCCTTCGCCGAAATCGTCGATGGTCAGCAGCACGCCCATCTCGCGCAGGCGCGCGAAGGTCTGCAGGGTGTCCGGGGCATCCTCGATCAGCACCCGTTCGGTGAACTCCAGCTCCAGCGCGGTGCCGGGCAGGCCGAATTCGTCCAGCACCTGGCCCACGTTGCGGGCCAGGTCCTCGCCGACGAACTGGCGGTAGGACACATTGACCGCCACTCGCACGATGCCCAGCCCGGCATCCTGCCACGCCCGCACCTGTCGGCACGCCTCGCGCAGCACCCACAAGCCGATCCGCACGATGTCGCCGGTGCTTTCGGCGTGCCCGATGAAGATGTCCGGGCGCAGCTCGCCCAACTGCGAGTTGCGCCAGCGGATCAACGCTTCGGCGGCCACCAGCTGGCCGTTGTGCAGGTTGACCTGCGGCTGGTAGACCAGGTGGAACTCGTCATCGTCCAGCGCACGGTGCAGGCGGCTTTCGATCTGCAGCCGGTCGTTCTGGCGCTGCGCCAGTTCCGGGGAAAACACCTGCCAGCCGTTGCGGGTGCGGCGCTTGCAGTCGTACATGGCGATGTCTGCGTTCTGGATCAGCTGCTGCGGACGCAGCCCGTCCTGCGGCGCGCGCGCGATGCCGATGCTGGTGGTCACCGCGAACTCGTCGGCCCCGAAGCGGAACGGGGTGCTGAAGCCGCGGGTGATCGCCTCGGCCAGGCGCTCGGGCTGGTCGGCCTGGTCGCGGGTGTCGCAGATCACCAGGAACTCGTCGCCGCCAAAACGCGCCAGCAGGCCTTCGGTACCGATCGCGGTGGCGATGCGGCGGGTGGCATCGATCAGCAGTTCGTCGCCAGCGTTGTGGCCGAGCAGGTCGTTGACGGTCTTGAAGCGGTCCAGGTCGATGTACAGCACCGCCACCTGGCAATGGGTGGGGTTGGCCATGCGCGTGGCCAGGTCGTTGAGCACCGCATCGCGGTTCATGATGCCGGTGAGCGGGTCGGTGCGGGCCTGGATGCGCAGGGTTTCCTCGGCCTGCTTGCGCGCGGTGATGTCCTGCACGGTGCCGGCGATGCGTGCGGCGTTGACGTCACCGGGCTCGGCCTCGCCGATCATGCGCACCCAGAACGAGTGCCCGTCGCCGCGCTGGCCCTGCAGTTCCAACTCGAACGGCACCTGCCGGTCGATCACCTCAAGCAGCGCCTGCTGCAGCTGCGAGCGATCATCCAGGCGCAGGCATTCCAGCAGGTGCGCCATGTCGGTGAGCGGCAGCGACTGGCCGAGGATGCGGCTGGCCTCGTCGGTCAGGTACAGGCGCTGCAGGCCGCGATCCCATTCCCAGCCGCCGATGTGCGCCAGCGACTGGGCGCGGTCGAACAGGGCGTTGTTGCGCTTGAGCTCGGTGATGTCGCTGAACAGCCCGAACACGTGGTCCGGGCAATCGCGGCCGGTGCCGAACACCGGCACGTTGGTGGTGGAGATCCAGATCATGCGCCCGCGCGGGCGGTGGTACAGCCCGACGATGGTGCTGCGGATGGTGCGCCCGGTGCGCAGCGACACCGCGGCCGGCCACTGCTCGCGGGTGAGCGGGTGGCCATGTTCGTCCACGCAGATCCAGTCGTCCGGGGCCAGCATCGCCTGCAGGCTGCCGCCGTTGCCGGCCATGCCGAGGATGCGATGCGCGGCCGGGTTGGCCGAGACCACGCGCAGGTGGGTATCGAACAGGACCACGCCCTTGTCGATGGATTCCATCAGCAACCGGTAGCGCGATTCGGCCTGCCAGCGGCTGCTGAGGTCACGCGCTACCGCCACGATGCAGTGCTCGCCCTGGTGCTCGAAGCCGGCCGAATGCACTTCCACGGGGAAGCGGCTGCCATCGCCGCGCATGTTGGTCACCTCGATGACGTAGGTTTCATCGCGGCGCAGCGCTTCCCAGACCGGGTCGAGGTGGTCGCTGGGCAGGTCCGGGTTCAACAGTTCGATCGGCTGGCCGACGATCTCCTCGCGCGGCCGTCCGTAGGCGCGCACGCCGGCCTTGTTGAGGTCCAGCACCACGCCGGTTTGGCTGAGGATGCTGACCGGGTCGGGTACCGCGTCGAACAGCGCGGCGTAGCGGCGCAGCGCCAGCTGGCGCTCGTCCATGGCCTGGGTAAGGGCCTGCTGCACCTCGCGCAGCAGGGGGCGCAGGCCCTGTTCGTCCGGCGGCTGCGCCAGGGCGCGATCCAGGGCGGCCAGCGCGTGGACGTGGGCGGTGAGATGGTCACCGACCGCGACGTCCCTGCGCGGGCCGCTGCGGCTCATGTGGCCGCCAGCGCCTTGCCGGTCTTGCTGCCGGTCTGCCGGCCCAGCCGTGCGGCGAGCCAGCGGCCGGTGGTGGCCAGCGCCGACAGGTCGATACCCGTGCGCATGCCGATGCCATGCAGCAGGTACACCACGTCTTCGCTGGCGACGTTGCCGCTGGCTCCCTTGGCATAGGGGCAGCCGCCGGCGCCGGATACGGCCGAATCGACCACGCGCACGCCTTCCTCCAGGCAGGCATCGATGTTGGCCAGCGCCTGTCCGTAGGTGTCGTGGAAGTGCACCGCCAGCGCGGCCATCGGCACCTCGGCGGCGACCGCATGCAGCATCGCCCGCGCCTTGCGCGGGGTGCCCACGCCGATGGTGTCGCCCAGCGAAATTTCGTAACAGCCCATGTCATGCAGCGCACGTGCCACGCGGACCACTTCGCTCACCGCGACCTCGCCCTGGTACGGGCAGCCGAGCACGGTGGAGACGTAGCCGCGCACCTTCACCCCGTCGGCTTTGGCGCGCGCCAGGATCGGCGCGAAGCGTGCCAGCGATTCGTCGATGCCGGCGTTGGTGTTGGTGCGGTTGAAGGTTTCCGAGGCGGCGGTGAACACGGCCACTTCCTCCACGCCGACCGCGCGTGCCCGATCGTAGCCCTGTTCGTTGGGGACCAGCACCGGATAGGCGATGCCGGGGCGGCGCTCGATGCCGGCGTAGACCTCGGCGGCATCGGCCAGCTGCGGCACCCAGCGCGGACTGACGAAACTGGTGGCCTCGATGGTGCGCAGGCCGGTCAGCGACAACTGCCGGATCAGTTCGATCTTGTCGGCGGTGGCCACCGGCTGTGCTTCGTTCTGCAGACCATCGCGCGGGCCCACTTCGACGATGCGGACGAAATCATCCATGGCGGGCCTCCCGGCGGACGGGCAGGCGCACAGCAGGCAGCAGAACGGGCAGGAGTCGGATCACAGGAGTACCAGAAGAAGGGAGGCGGCCCACGGTCCCCGGTAGGCCACGAAAGGGGGATACGCGGGATGGGCGACAAAGCGGCCAGCCCGCGGTGGATGACAGGGTCGCCCCAGGGCGGGCGCCGGGCGTTCAGCCGGGGCGTTGGCAGACCGCTTCGATGTTGTTGCCGTCCGGGTCCAGCACGAACGCCCCGTAGTAATCGGGGTGGTAATGCTCGCGGATGCCCGGCGCGCCGTTGTCGCGCCCGCCGGCGGCCAGCGCGGCCTGGTGAAAGGCATCCACCTCGGCCCGGCTGCCTGCGCTGAAGGCCACATGCACCCCGCCATGGGCGCCGGGCGCGTTGCCGATCCAGAAGTCCGGCTTGCCGGTGCGGCCGAAGCCGGCATGGTCGTGGTCGCCGGTCTGGGCGGCGCTGACCTGCATCACCACGGTGATCCCCAGCGGGGCCAGGGCCTGCTGGAAGAAGCTGAGGCTGCGCGGGAAGTCGGCGCAGCGGATACCGATATGGTCGAGCATGATGACGTCCTTCAGTCCTGGGTGACCCAATGCGGGGCGCGCTTGTCCAGGAAGGCGCCCAGGCCCTCCTGCCCCTCGGCCGACACCCGCAGGCGCGCAATCAGCGCGGCATTGTCGCGGTCCAGCGCGTCGCGGTCGCGGCCGATGCCGACCCGGCGCACCAGTTCCTTGGCCGAGGCCGAGGCGATCGGGCCGGCCTTGTCGAGCAGGCCGATCTGGCGCTGCACGGCTTCATCTATGCGTTCAGGTTCGATCAGCTGGTGGACCAGGCCGATCCGCAGCGCGGTGTCCGCATCGAAATGCTCGCCGGTGGCGAACCAGCGGCGCGCCTGGCGCGGGCCGATGGCGTCGATCACATAGGGCGAGATCACCGCCGGCAGCAGGCCCAGCCGGCTTTCGGTCAGGCCGAAGCGGGCGCTGGTGCTGGCGATGGCGATGTCGCAGCAGGCGACCAGGCCGACCCCGCCACCGAAGGCGGCGCCCTGCACGCGGGCGATGGTGGGCTTGGGCAGCTCGTCCAGGGTGCGCATCAGCCGGGCCAGGGCCAGCGAGTCCTGGCGGTTGTCCTCCTCGCTGGCAGCGGCCATGCCTCGCATCCACTGCATGTCCGCGCCCGCCGAAAACGAGGCGCCCTGGCCGGCCAGCACCACCACGCGCACGTGTTCATCGCGCCCGGCCGCCTCCAGTGCGGCGGTCAGCTGGGCGATCAGTGCCGCATCGAAGGCGTTGTGCAGGGTGGGGCGGTTCAGCCAAAGGGTCAGCACCGAGGCGCTGCGTTCTATCCGTAGTGCATCACTCATGGGAACCTGCGATTACTCCATACATGTACGAATCATAGCGGGCCATCGGTCACGGGCAATGACGCGGCGCGGCGATGCTAGAATTGAGAACCATTCTGATTGGCAAGAAGGCGCTCCGTGACGTTGTCCGATCTGCCGCTGCACGATTCCGCCCTGGTGGAGTCGGTGCGGGACCTGCACGCAAACGATGCCATCGCCCGTCGCCTCCGCGAGCTGGGCTTCGTCAAGGGTGAAGACGTGCGTCTTGTCGCCCGCGGCCCGGTGGGTGGCGAGCCGCTGCTGGTACAGGTCGGTTTCACCCGTTTCGCCCTGCGCCGCAGCGAAGCCAGCCGCATCGAGATCACCGCGATCCCGGCCGGAGCGGGCGCATGAGCGCCGCCGCATCCCTGCGCGTCGCCCTGGTCGGCAACCCCAACAGTGGCAAGACCGCGTTGTTCAACCAGCTCACCGGCAGCCGCCAGAAGGTGGCCAATTACACCGGCGTGACCGTGGAGCGCAAGGAAGGCCGCCTGCGTGCACCGTCCGGCCGCGAGTTCGCCGTGCTCGACCTGCCCGGCGCCTACAGCCTGCAGCCGGCCAGCCTGGACGAGGCGATCACCCGCGACCTGTGCCGGGGCTTCTACCCGGGCGAGGCCGCACCGGATGTGCTGCTGTGCGTGATCGATGCGACCAACCTGCGCCTGCACCTGCGCTTCGCGCTGGAACTGCGCGAGTTGGGCAAGCCGATGATCGTGGCGCTGAACATGGTCGATGCGGCGCAGCGGCGTGGCATCAAGATCGACGTGCCCGCGCTGGAACAGGCTCTCGGGGTGCCGGTGGTGGAAACCGTGGCGGTGCGCCGCAACGGCGCCCAGGCGCTGGTCGAGCGGCTCGATGCGATGGTGCCGCACCTGCAGGCACCGGTCGCGGTGCCGGCCGGCGAGGCCGACTACCACGCCCAGGTGCGCGGCATCCTGGCCGCCTCGGTGAGCATGCCCACGCGCACGGCCAGGATCGATGACGCGCTGGACCGCTGGCTGTTGCACCCGGTGTTCGGGCTGCTGACGCTGGTGGTGGTGATGTTCCTGATCTTCCAGGCCGTGTTCGCCTGGGCCACGCCGCTGATGGATGGCATCGAGGCCGGCTTCGGCTGGCTCGGCGAGCACGTCGGCGCGGTGCTGCCGGAAGGCCCGTTGTCCAGTCTGCTCACCGACGGCATCATCGCCGGCGTCGGCGGAGTGGTGGTATTCCTGCCGCAGATCCTGATCCTGTTCGCTTTCATCCTGGCCCTGGAAGAATCCGGGTACCTGCCGCGCGCGGCGTTCCTGCTGGACCGCATGATGGCCTCGGCGGGCCTGTCCGGGCGCTCGTTCATCCCTCTTCTGTCCAGCTTCGCCTGCGCGGTGCCCGGCATCATGGCCACCCGCAGCATCCAGGACCCGCGCGATCGCCTGGCCACCATCCTGGTGGCGCCGCTGATGACCTGTTCGGCGCGCCTGCCGGTGTATGCGCTGCTGATCGGTGCGTTCATTCCGCAGAAGACCCTGTGGGGCTTCGTCAGCCAGCAGGGGCTGGTGCTGTTCGGCCTGTACGTGGCCGGGATTCTCAGCGCGCTGGCGATGTCGTGGGTGATGAAGAAGTGGCGCCGCGACAAGAGCGAGCATCCGCTGATGCTGGAGCTGCCGTCCTACCGCATCCCGCACCCGCGCGACCTGGCGGTGGGCCTGTACGAGCGCGGCATGATCTTCCTCAAGCGCGTGGGCGGCATCATCCTGTCGCTGACCATCCTGCTGTGGGTGCTGCTGAAATTCCCGGCCGCGCCGCCCGGGGCGACCATGCCGGCGATCGACTACAGCTTTGCCGGCCAGCTCGGCCATGCGATGGCGGTGATCTTCGCGCCGCTGGGCTTCAACTGGCAGATCTGCATCGCGCTGATCCCGGGGATGGGTGCGCGCGAAGTGGCGGTGTCCTCGCTGGCCACGATCTACGCACTGTCGGCCGCCGATGACGACGCCGCGATCCAGGCGTTGACCCCGGTGGTCGCCAATGGCTGGTCGCTGGCCACCGGCCTGTCGCTGCTGGTGTGGTTCATCTATGCGCCGATGTGCATTTCCACCCTGGCCACGATCAAACGCGAGACCAACTCCTGGAAGCAGGTCGGCTTTGCCACCTTCTACCTGTTCGCGGCGGCCTACATCGCCGCGCTGGTCACCTACCAGGTGACCGTGGCGCTGGGCGGCGGCTGATGGGCGCCGGCCTGCTACTGCAGTACATCGTGGTCGCGCTGATCGTGCTGTTCAGCGCGTGGGTGGTGCTGAAAAAGCAGTTCCCCGGTGTCGTGCGCACGGTGCGCGGCGCGATCGCGCTGGGACTGGTCAAGCCGCAGCGTGCCGCGTGGCTGCAGACGCTGGGGCGGAAGATCGCCCCGCCCGCTACCGGTAGTGCCGGGGCGTGCGGCGGCTGCGACAGCTGCGGACCGAGCACGCCGAAGCAGCATTGAGCCGGCGCGCCTGTCGCGCCATCACCGGTAGAGCCCCGCCATGCGTGGCTTGCAGATGCCGATGTGCCGAATCCCGGTAGAGCCACGCCATGCGCGGCTGGCAGGTGTCCGCACGCCGGAACGG
>NZ_JBFULC010000044.1:0-36559 GCF_056400525.1 Stenotrophomonas sp. P5_A9 | reverse complement strand
GAGCTAATCAGCATGCGCTCCAATCGATTCATTAAATGCAACTCATCGACAAAAACAGCATCGAAGCCGTCTTCAGAACGAGTCATCTCCCACGAATTAGAGTCGAGAAACCTGTCAAAGTCAGCGATAAGTTGATCCACAGTCATCGCATCAACGGAACGCATCTGAGTGCGAAATTCAGCGTAGAGGTCAAGAATTACGCGCCTCTCATCTTCTGTCGACAACCGCATGCGCCATGCATCGCGATGCGCTCTGGAGATGTAGTCATCTCGCTTAGACCGGGATCTCGCAAAGCCACCGGGCTCTAGGACGCAGGCAAATTCGAGCAGTACTTCGAAGATGAAGGGCGGGACTAAGTCAACCCCATCAGCGACGCTCTCAAGGCTTCGCGCAAAATCATCAGTCACTCCACCGCGTCTTGCTGCCCAATCCTTAGCCCTGTAGGCGATCACGACCGAGCGCAACATCTCGGCCTGCATGTTTCGACCCTCAACACCATCCAGTGAAAGCGGCTCTAGACCGCGAAGCTCAGCACCGAGTGTCCGATATGCCCGCGAGTACAGCGTGCCAATGTAGAGAGGCCCACCCTCGCCCATCACTCTACCGTACTCCTCATCACTGAGCATTCCACGAATCATGGATCGCGCAAGATCGACGGTCGCTTGACTATGAGTAAGAAACGCAAATCTCTGCGGCTTCGCAGTGAACTGCGAGCCAAGAAGGTGTCTAAGCAGCTTCACCACAAGCGCAACCGTCTTGCCGCTGCCCGCCGGGCCACGAACGCGCAAACTCCGAGTCAGCTCCTGATCAACGAACGCGCGCTGCGATGCCGTTAAGCGTGAGTCGTACCAAGCCTGAAGTGACACGCCGAAGCCGAGCATCTTGTTTGACTGTTCAAGTTCAAAGCAATCAGTTTCACTGGGCCGCCAGGATCGATCCACTAAAGATTGGCACTTCTCCAATCTCTTTCGGATTACATTTCGATCGATCGGATCGGGAAATTTGGTTTTAAATTCAACTGAGGGCGCTACAACGCCCGTACATATCGCACCGACCTGACCAACAACAAGCCTATCAATCAGAATCCTTGAGCTATCGCCGGAAACTCGTGACGCGGCCTGAATAGTGATTTGACTATCATAATTAAAAGGCTTCCAAAGAGCAGGAACAGGCATCCTCGAATCAGCGGTTGACTGAAACACTCTCAGCACCCTGTTGAATGCATCCCGACGCCTTGATTTAATCACCCCGGAAAGAACTCCATCTCTCCCGAACTCAATTACCGAGAATACCTCCACTTGAAGATCGGCAAGTTCCTGCCTTGCTACAACGATCACATCACCGTCATCACTCTTCCATTGCGGCAACGAGACCTCGCTTGCTCCCGGAGAGTCGAGCCATTCATCCCCAGGGGGGCCGTATGAACGGAAATACTCGCAGGCTAACGCAGATATAAAAATGTAGTTCTTCATGAAATCTCCCCAACAAGAATCCTAACAACTTCGTCCTGCTCTTCCTTAAACGAGTTCGTAACACCGATTCGAGAAAAGTACGACATAAGTTTCTGAAGCAGGGACTGGGTAAGCATGGGCCTACACACGCCCACAGGAACATAGGCATCAGGATGATCAATTAGGTCCATCTTTGAACGACAAATATCGCGACGAGAAGCTACAGTCAAAGTCCGAAATGGAACTACGAATCCACTTTCAAGCACCCCAGGAATAGTAGGTATGATATAAATATCAGATCGACCGCCCTGCATTCTATTCGAAAGCACCTTCTTAATTTTTGCTGACAGCTTTTCGAGCCTTTTTGCAACCTGGCTGTCCTCAGACTTAAGCTTTATTAAATCTGGAGCGATGACATGTCCACTTTCAACCACGCGCGCCAATACCTCCACGGGTTGAACCAGGCAATTAATGAATGCCACATCTGGCTTGTGAATTCCCTTAATGTCAGCGCGCCAGCGCACCTCGCCTCCACGAACAAGCCACTCTCGAAGCGGCTCATTGGAAACCCCACCAATAGGGCTACTCATCGCATTGGCGATAGCCCTGACTTCAGCGAGAAGAAGATCCATAATTTCTTCGGCACAGTCCGGTATGGCGAATTTCCCAATGTACTCCCTAGCAGGCAGAACACTAAGGCAGAACAGGTCGTCGCGACCATTTGAGTTCAGCAGATCACAATCAGCACTAACTATAAACTTGATTCCAAATTTACTGGAACTAACCAAAGTTCCCTGCCAGACGTTCAGCTCAATACCGTTATGCGCCTCGACACCAAACCGCAACGAACGATCTTCCATTTCAGCCCCCTTGCTCCTGAAGCTAAAATATACATCGGTCATCGGGAGGCAAGCCAGCACCTGAACTCCCAAGCCGCTCCCAGCCACCGTAAACCATGCCCGAGAGCTGTAGCCTCGAGCCAAATAGCCCCTTCGCTTGCTAATGGCCTTGCCACCAGCATCACCTCCAGCAGGCCCATCTGCGTCCACCCTTGCAGTACTGATGCAGCTGCTTACAGCACCACAACCGGGCCGATACCCTTTTGGAACAATGACTTCGCCAAGCTCCCTTGTCAGCCAGAGTACTGATAAGTGCCTTGTAAGCCGGGGAGCCGGCACTTTGAGCCCATCCGAGCGCGCGAACCCTTGGGGATTGCTGGGCGGGGCTGACTCATGCACTCAAGGCGGACACTCGCTTGCGGTGTACCTCCCCGGAGCCGAACCTACGTGTAGTACTTCTCATTGACGTTGCGGCTGCAGGCGAGACACTTTCGATATGCACCAAAAAGCCCAGGACGCTCCCGTCCCAGCAAGCCACCGCATTCGCAAACCAGCGGGCTGCTTCCTTGATCACAGCGCCATAGCCTCACAGTGGCGATAAGTCCAAAGATCACCGAAGCCACGATCGCCAAAGCCGGAGCCAGGCGCGCCACTGCGTAGATCTCTGAAAGCAACTGGCTCTCCCGTATCATCCCCAAGGGCAGCATCAACAGCAACCCCAGCGCCAAAGCCCCCAGTGCTGGCGCGTACATCCTTGCCATCATCCACTTCCAACGGTCCATGTGGTCATCCCGGCGATTGTTTAACGCATCCTTGAACATATCGGTCGCAGGGGATGAGACCTGAAAGCTACGCTTTTCTGCCGCCCCTACAAAGTCAAACCTCACCGTACACTTCATACTTGCCCGTCCACCTTACTGTTGCAGGCGTTGGCAGACGCACCGCCGCCCGCACCTGCCATACAGGGCTCCAAGAGCACGCGATTTGATAGCGTTTCACATGGGGCAGGATGCAGCCTGCAAGAACGACATGCCGGATTGCAATCAATCTTCCAGCCCCTCCACTCTCGTCCGTGCAACGGCTTCTCTCGATGCACCAAGTTGCGCCACAGATCTCGCACCGGCCTTCTTGCATTAGAAGTCCAAAAATCACCCATGGATGAGGTGACCTGTTGAAATCACTTTACACTGGCGCAAGCAGTCTGGATAAAGCGGAAGAACCGGGACTGCGAGGCGACATGGCGCAGTTGGGATGCTCACCAGCACGCACAGGAAGCCCGTTACTTACGCCGCAGAGGTAGACAGCAACACCCCTACACAGAGGCACCAGAGAGTAGCTAGAAGCTCTTGCAGGCGCTTCAATTGAACGCCCGTCAAACTTCTTTCAATCAACTCCGGACTTAACCCCCTGCGCGTCCCCGAAGGGGCGCGCATCTGGACCCGAGGTGCGAGGGCCGAAGGCCCGAGTACCGATGGGACCAGTCACGGGACATCAACGTTGGCATCCCAATAAATATCTACCTTCTCAAAGAGAAGGTAGTTGCTCTTGATGTATAGCTCTTATGGGGCTGCTGACAAGCAAGCTCGTTTGCACGCGTAAGACCTTGTCGGCGCTCGCTATGCAGCCAGTTTTCGCCGTTGCTCCTCGCGATGCTTGCGCTGGCTGTTCCGGTTCTGCTCACGCCTCCTATCAGCACGGGGATCGCCTGAGACGCCTGCGGCATTCAGCGCGCGTGTCACCTTCCGCTTTACGCTCGAGCACTGGACGGTGAATGGGCAGTTGTGACAGGGCATATCCCGCACGTCGTTACGATTGCCGATGCACGCCGGAACGTATCCTTCAGGCGCCTCGTTAACCTCAGCAGGCACGGCGACAGTCACCAGCGCATCCCGGACCATATCTGCTTCAAACATCGCCCCGGCACGCGCCTCTGTCAGCGGACCATCGACCCCAAGATATCGTGCCAGCTTGGCCGGCCCGTCCTTTGCATGAAGCACATCGGCACGCAATGCCCGCATTGCTGCAGCATGCACAGGATCTTCTCCGGACGGCTCCATAAAGAAGCGTCGATCCCAAACGGGCAAGAACAACCGCTCACTAGCCTCAGCCCAGGAGGGGTGTCCGCGCATCCATGCGTCGAACAACTTCCCGGAAAGCAGCTGGTTTGGCAATGGTGGGTGCTTCGTCTTCCGGCCTACGATCCAGCGCTCCATGACGATTTCGCAGAACAGATCGTACGGCATCCCCAATTCGTCAGCCTTCTGACGGGCCTGCCACAAGCTGGTGATAACCGCTCGGTCGTTCAATGCGAGACTTGACGTACAGGGCTGCTTGTGAGGCGCTTCCGAAGGGTCAAAGTGACGCGCCCAAGCAGCACGGTACGCAGCGACATATGCGTCCGTGAACGCCTGTGTGGCCTGCACTGGGGACATGTAGCGGTTCCCGACCCAGCGAGTGTGCAGCAGTGACGCCTCCTTGGCGAGCAAGCCTTTATCGATGTACGTGCGCTGGAAGACTTGCTCTCCCACCTGTCGTTTCACGGGATCAGCCGACTTCAGCGCGCGTTGATACGCGGCATCCCTGCTCTGCGCTTCTATGATGTTCTTCGCAGACGCCTTCTTTCGGGCGGGGTTAGGCCGTTTGGCCTTTGCCTTCGCGCGCGTCGCGCCTGACTTTTTGTTCCGAGCCATTCTCCTGCCCTCCTCGATAAAGACAGTGTTATACCGACCGGGCCGATGAAATCGCCGGTCAGTCAGAACTTTTTGCGGGAGGGGTAGCCATACGGCCTAGCCCCGGCATATGTGGCAGTGCAAGGAGCAGGGCGGGCGAGAGCTCCCCCCTTCCAACTAGCTGTTGTCGCTGCCCGAATCTGACGATCCACCTTCCCGACCTTTTCCCTCCCTTTCGGATCGTTGGACAAGTCGGCCAGGTGCGGAGGGCCCTTCCGCACCGGACACTCTCATCTGCCTACTCGACGCCGAACGAATTAGACGCGATTAGGCGCAGTTTCCTCGACGAAGCGTGCCATCACATACAACTGAACGTCCCGCCTGGTCAGCGAAGTCGGGTTGATGTGCTTAACGCTCAGATTGCGAAGATAGTTGACGGCTTCCTTGATGTAGAAGGCGTACGGAATGCCGGTCAGTTCAACAGCCTGACGTGCCTTCCACAGAGCACGGAAGCGGGAATCAGCACAAGTTTGCAAGCTGTACTCGGTCTGCAGCACTCCAAGCGCGCCTGCAATCAGCCGCCCAAACTCCTCAGTTGCTTGGAAGTCCGTAAGGCTGGCGCTCTCAAGCGGTCGCAGACCTGCACACTCCTCGTCCTTCTCCAAGACATAGTCATCAATCAGCATTTCGGCAATTTCACGCTCCACCTCCTCGAGGCGAGCCGCGGACTCGCACCGGGCGCAGCACAGTTCAATTGCACGATACATGTCACTCATTTTGGAATCTCCTAGTAGCAGCGACTTGCTGCACGAGTAGCCTAGCGACTGCAATATGGGGGGATGTACGATACGGACCTCCCCCCATATTTCCCTGATGTATGAAGCCCACGACTAGAAAGTTCCCTGAGATCGAGCAACTGTTGGCACTGGCAAGGCTAGTTCGGAAAAGGCTCGATGAGCAGCTGGATGAAATCCGTTTGGAGACCAATAAGCAGCTGAATGACGTCCGTTTCGACACGAACATGTTTCTGGCACTGAGCGAAATTGATCGACTCTGCAAACGGGGATCACACGCAATCAGAGCCAATGTGTCGAAGAGCTTGGGCATGTCACCGACCTCGATGACAGGCATCTATAGGCGCTTGGATGCCGCCGGTCTGATCGAAGAGTGGCAAGACGAACCTATCTTTTTTGACTCCACCCGACAGAAGTACGCAAGACTCTCTGACGATGGCAAGAAGCTTCTACGCCGCGCCAATGATGCCTGGGAGAAGATCAATGTCAGCTACCTGGGAGATCTGAAGGACAGGCAGCTGAAAGACTTCTCATCGTCCATGGCAGTCATTCGCTCGGCACTGGAATCTAACGACGGTTTGGCGTAGCAGCCAGGCACGATGCACGCTCCGGCTGTATGGAGTGCCCCACGCTTTACCCCCACTTCGGCAGCGACGTAGCGCGACTTCCCCGACTCACCTAGGACTTCGCGACTTGGATGCGGATGATCCTGACCCTCTACTCGATAGCAGCCTCAGCAATGCCAACCAATCGCGTCACAGCGCGCGTCGGACTGAGTAGCTACATCCCTGCATGCAGAGTCGGCGGAGCGCCCCACATCACGCGGCAGGGCGTGCCAGTGCGCTTCTGACTACGGATAGCACCCCCAATCGAAGATGGCCCCAGATCGCAGACATTGGCACATACGAAAGGCCCGCTGACATCTCTGCCAACGGGCCCGATCAAGCTAGCGAGCAAGTTATCGAGGGCGAATGCCAAACCCAAGCAAGACAGCCCCAGCGACGGTCAGAGCTTGACCGATTGCAAGCGCATGCATGTTTGCGAAGTTGCCGTAACCGCTTGCTGATGGGTTGATCAGGAAGTAGAGCCCGACACCAAGGGCAATCAAGCCGAAGATCACACACGCAGCTGCGGAGCCACGCTCTTGCCCTTCCGTCACGCTGGCACGGTTCGATTCAACAATGGCTTTTGGCAGCTTTGCGTAGCACTTTGGACACGTTGCGGACGTCCGACCGGATGGGATCGGTGCCTCGCATGCAGGACATTGGTATGGGTTAGTTGCTGCATTGCTATCTTGCATCTTCATCTCTCCTTGTTGGGATGCACGCGCGCTAGAGAAGTCAGTGGGCGGATGGAGGAGTCGCCTGGGCGTCTCTGACTAGGTCGCGTAGCGCGGTCTGCTGCTCGTCGTGGAGCGTGTATTCGGTGTCGCATACCCGGACCTCAATCTTCTTGGCACCAGCGAAAGCCGATGCCTCCGCCAAGGTCATCTTCTTGCCGAAAGAGAGGATTGCGTACTCGTGTCGACTGAAGGTCGGCATGTCGCCGGGAAGCGAACTGGCATTTCCGTCTACAAGCAGGTCAAATCCTGTGCCTGCGCATCGAACGTCATAAGACATGTTGAAGGTCACAATAGCCGACACCGTAAAACTGTCGGACTTCATCACAGCGCGATCTCCGTCAACCACGCTGCTGAGGCTCAAAGAGACACCCCTGCTCGTCCGGGAAAGCTCTGAGAGCTTCACTTTGGCGTCGTAAGACGTTCGATTCTTGAAGCGGTCGTACGAGCGCTGCTGTGCAACAGCCTCCCCTGGGGCTACCGCCGTCAACGCCAACGACACGGCCGCAGCAAGCGAAATCCAGTTCTTCATCCCAACGTCCCCGACTGAGCGCCGACGGGCCCAGCCACCCCTTGCGGCCGGTCACACCACGTGCAACGCTATTTACCACAATGGTAAAGACTTCTACTGAATAGGTATATGGCCCATGCTCCAGCAGGTTCACTCACCGTTACCTCCGCGTGCCCTCACCCCTAGCCATTACCGCCACGTTTTCCAAACGGTTGTCCGAAGCTCGAGCTCTGCGCGGGTTGTCCCAGCGCGCGCTGGGGGCAATGGTGGATAAGGATCGGGACAAGAATCGGGGTGCCGTGCTGATCAACCGGTACGAGCGCGAAAGGAACCAAGCCGACATGACCAAGGCGGCTGAGCTCGCCAGCGCGCTGGACGTGCCGGTCGCCTACCTGTTCGCTGAAGATGATGACTTGGCTGCGGCAATCTTGGCTTTCGCCAAGCTGCCAGCTGATGACCGCCAAAGAATGCGCGAGGAGCTTGAGCGCCTAGCAGGTCAGCAGCCGGGTTAATCGGCTCATGCCGCCAGCTTTGCGACAGCCGCCGCCAAGGTGTCCGGGGCCAGATGCGCATACCGCAGTGTCATAGTGATGTCTGCATGACCCAAGAGCTCGCGCACAGTGTTCAGGTCTACCCCTGCCCGCACCAAGCGCGATGCAAAGTGATGCCGGAGGTCATGGAACCGGAACTGTTCGATGCGGGCGTCAGTGATCAGCTTGCCCCACCCTTTTTTGATGTCGCTCACCTCGAATACCTTGCCCGCGCGTCGCTCGCCCGCTTGACTGGCCCAACGCTGCAGGACTTCCATGGCTTCGACGTTCAGAGGGATGTGACGCTGCCTGCCGGACTTGGCGTTCTCCGCCTGGATGGTGAGCATCTTTGCTTCCCAGTTGATGTCGGCCCATGTCATCGACAGCAGCTCACCCCGTCTCATACCGGTGTTCATGGCTGTAAGAACCACGGGCGTTAGGTGATCGACATACCCGTCCATCGGCAAATCAGGCAGAACCGCTTGCCGGTACTTACGTCGGGCCGCATTAGCGTTCGCCCTGCCCTCAACCCCGGCTAGATCGCGCGCTGCGAGCGCGGCCCGGAGCATCGTTTCTTCGTCCGGGGACAGGAACCGAACCACCTTGCGGCTAGCCGCTGATCGCTGACGCATGCCCATGAGGGGATTGGTCTCGATCAACTTCCACTCCACAGCCCGCGAAAGCGCTGACCTCAGGCAAGCAAAGTCGCGCGCTGCGGTGGCCTTAGTGACAGCATCGGGTCCAGTAACGCGCGCGCGCCACCATCGCTCCATCGTCGGCACATCAATCTCAATGATCTGACGGCGTAGCAGCCATGGGAACACTGATCGGATGCGATCCGGGTACTGACGACCACCCTTGAGCTCGGCAATAGCCCAAGGCTCGAAGTGATCGTTGAGCAGCGCTTCGAGCGTGCAACTAGTGGGCTTGGACTTTGCGAGCGCCGGCAATCCGGACTGAACGTATTCAGCGACTGCTTGCCGGGCTTGGTCGCGGGCCTGATCAAGTGACAGATGTTCGACCGAACCCAACGTACGACGCTTACCGTGCGCCCAGGTAACGATCCAAGCCTTGTGCCCTGAGGGCTGCACTCGCAAGATCAGGCCGCGAACCTGAGCGTCTCTGAGCTCATAGGGGCGATCCCGGGGCTCTGCCGTGAGGACGATACGTTTGGTGAGGGGGGATGACATTGACAGACTGACCGTAAGTGGCGATAAGTCCAACTTAGGACAGGATGCGAGATGGTGCTTGGATACGGATCGTCCGCAGCGTCCTGCATCTCTGGCACGCGAGCATAGATTGACCGGCTCGCCAACTTGACCAGCATCACAGTTTCTGCCATAACGCCGATAACCTTGCGCCAAATTCCGCTGCGTTAACTTTGAGCAGCTCACTTTCAACTCAATCCGTCTCGATCCACTCCCACTACTTTTAGAGGAGAGTCGATTCATGGCCCTACGAAAGATCCATCCACCCAAGCCGCCAAAGCCACCGGATCGAATCCAGAACATCCAGACCATCCGACCTATCGGAAAGACCAAATGGGTGCGAGCTCACTGGAGATGGGACTACTCGAGTCAGCAATGGGAATGGGTGCTTGGGCATTGGAGCAAGTGATCCGCTCCTCGGAAAGCTCTCATATCGAAGGAACTGTTAATGACAGCCACCTAGCACATGCGGATCCCTAGGAATGAAGGTCTTCGACAATCTACTACCTCCAACCAGTCCAGGAAAATTGGCAATGAGTAGCAGCAAGAAGTCCGTGAAGAAAAAAGGAACCAATGTAAAGCGCCCGGTCGCAAAGAAAGCAACCTTGTCTCGTAAAGCACCTCCAAAGAAGGTGAGTGATAAAGAAAGTAGCCGAGCAGGCGGATCTGACAGCAGACGAACCTACCCCATACATACCGTCATTGATGCGTTGAGAGTGGCTCAGGCTATTCGAGATTTCAACGGTGGAAACCCTTGGCAGCCATCGGAGGTTGCGAAGGCCCTCGGTCTAGGTATGTCGGCAAAATTTTTCTATCTAACCGCAGCTTCGCGCGACTACGGACTAACCGAAGGCACTCGAGATAGCGCAGCAATATCTATCGCCGAATTGGGCACAGAAATCCTGTATGCCTCGAACGCTGAATTGGAGCACGCCAAAAAGGTCGATGCCTTTAGACGAATTCCCATCTTCGACAGGGTTCTAGAGCACTACAAGGGTGCAAATTTGCCCGAAATGAAGTATCTCGGCAATACTCTGGAACGAGAATTCCGATTGGCCCCCAGGTATCATGAAGAATTTTCAACGATCTTTCGAGAAAATTGTACCGAACTGGGGATAACGGACGGCTCTGTAGACTACGGCACGGTTGATGCTCCAACTGGAGAACGTCCTTCGACAGTGATCTTGGGTGCCCCCAAGGGCGCTAGCGACCGGACCCTCAAGGCATTCATCATTATGCCTTTTGTAGAAAGAAACCCCAGCCGCCCCAAAGGGTTTTTTACAGAAGTCCTGCGCAGCCTGTTGACGCCTGCGGGAATTAGCGCGGGCTTCGTCGTGGAGACTGCAAATAGGCAAGGCAGCGACGTCATTCAGTCGACCATCATCAACGAGTTGCTCGAGGCCGACCTAGTCATTGCGGATCTAACAGATCACAATCCAAACGTTCTGTTTGAGCTCGGAATAAGAATGGCAGAGGATAAGCCCGTTGTCCTAGTCAAAGCTTCTGACACTGGCCGTATCTTTGATATTGACAACATGCTTAGAGTCTACGAATACAGCCCAAACCTGTGGCGCTCAACAATTGAGTCGGATGCACCTAAGATTGCGGAACACGTCAAAGCTGCTTGGGAGGGGAGGGACACGTCTCAGACATACATGCGCTTGCTTAAGAAGGCCGCACCGTAGGCGAGTTGTGTTGAGCGATGTACTACACGACTAGCAACTTCGGAAGATGGGCACTCAAAATGAAGACATGTCAATATTGTGGCTTGGCAGCAGAGATGACCAGAGAGCACGTAATACCTAGCTGGTATTACAAGGGGCGGAATAGCAAATCTGGCGCAGGATTCTCAGAAAAAGCTAAAGGAAAACTAGTTGCAGGGGAGCTCAAGATTGGCGATGTGTGCAGGCAATGCAATAACGGCCCACTTTCAGCATTAGACGGCTACGGGAAGGACTTGTATGCACGGCACATGGCCCATTCCACCAACACGCGTACTTCTCAAAACTTCATCTTCGACTACAACCTACTTGTGAGATGGCTGCTTAAGCTCAGCTACAATTCTTCACGAATGACAGGAAATGACGTCGAAATACTCTCCGAGTACAGAGACATCATACTCGGAACAGCAGCGATCCCACCAAATCTACGCGTCATTCTCAAGTGCGTTGCTCCGACCGTACTGCGCAATGGGTTACCGCTACCTGCCAACGCCGAAGATCTAGATGCGACTCATCGACCCGATTGGTTCAGAATTGGCGCATTCAGAGTTCCGGGATTTGACACCGCTCACTGGGCGCTTAGGCATGTGTCCATCAACTCGTATTTTTTCCAGATCTTTGTTCCGTCTCAAGCCAGCCCGCCAACGGCTTCGGACATGAGCAGCTTGCTCGATGCACTAGAAAGAGACTCGGATCCGTACGTGAACTTGGATAGCAAAGGAGAGGTGCAGTTGCCCGACGCATTCATGTCATCCTTTACCCATCTCAAATCACACATGGAACAGTTTCCAGTAGCATATCAGATGCCTCGAAGCGACCTAGTTGAGAGACTTGTCACCGAAAACCCTGAGTCGCTTTACCTGCGAATCTCCAGGTCTGATATCGAGTCCGGACTACTGGACACAACACTCAATTTGCTAACAGAGCTCATCTCAAGCCGCGAGGTAATTCTAGTAGCTAAAGATAAGTTGGAAATATCAATTGATGGCTATTGCGAGGACCCTCGCGAACTCGTCGAAATTCCGGAAGTAGTCAGATTCATCAGGGACTTGGACATGCAGTGGCCTCACTGGCTATTGTTTTGCGATTCGCAAAAGCCTTGGTTCCGCCTCGTATTCTTCTGCATTTGCGGAAAGCCGCTCCCTGGCGGTCATGTTGAACTTGACATGCCTACCATCAAGCCGACATTTGATCGATGGTTCTTTTCGCTGAATGATCTGAGCAATGAATTTGCCATCTCAATCGAGGACAACAAGCGCGCCTCGAAAAAGATCGAAATGCTAATACCCCGTTAGAGATCCGCTGCCTCATCACTTAAAGATCCTTTGCAACGCCCCCCCTGCAACCTTGATCAGTGCTTACGAAAGGGAAAGCCGGAGACGAAGCGCTTCAGGACTACTTGACCCGCAAAACGTAGCACCTCTGTACCAAAGGCCTTCTGTTCTCGGCGCAGGCCTAGGGGCGGCTTGCGAGGACTTCCAAGTCTCGACCGTCGACCGGAAAGCTAGTCAACAACAGCAGCTGCCGCGATTCGCGAGAACTGGTCGGTAAGTCGCAAAGAAGCCGGTTCATCAGACAAGTCTCAGACTTGCCGTACGGACAAGAACCCTCCGCAGCTAGCAGCAGAGCGCGCGATGAGCAATCAGTCCGACACAAATCCCTCACCAATCAATGGGTTCCAACACCCGTCCCAAACAAAAAGCCCCGACCAAGGCCGGGGCTTTTCGTACAACTGGTGCCGGAAATAGGAATCGAACCTACGACCTACGCATTACGAATGCGCCGCTCTACCAACTGAGCTATTCCGGCTGAGCAGGCAATTCTACGGGGGAGTGGCCGGAATGGTCAATTGCCGGCACTAGCCCGGCTGCACAATCCGTCCCGAATCCCCACCCCGCAAGCCCCCGCACCGCTTGGCCCGCAGGCGCAGCGCCTACAATGGGCCTGTCCAACAGGACCGGGCCTTGACGCCCCCGTCCCTAAAGTGGGGCAGTCACCCCCTGGATGCCGCCGATGCGCTCCCTTCCCCACTTCACCGGCCTGCTGCTGGCTTGTCTGCTCTGCACCGGCAATACTGCCGCCGAGGCCGCCCCGCAGCCGCCAAGCCCACCAGACCAGCAGTGGCAACCGCTGTTCCAGCAGGTCCAGGGCGCACACCTTTTCAAGGACCAGAAAACCTTCGCCGACGCCGTGCCCCGGCAGGAAGCAAGCGCCGTGCTGGCGCAGTGGCAGCAGGTAAGAGGGCAGCCAGATCACCTGCCCGCGTTCATCGCCCAGCACTTCACCGTGCCCGGGGAGGCAACCGCTTACGTGCCACCCACCGGCGAAACCCTGCGCGCCCACATCGAAGGCCTGTGGCCGGTGCTCACGCGCACCACCGAGACGGTCGACCCGCGCGGCTCGCTGCTACCGCTGCCCAAGCCCTACGTGGTCCCAGGTGGACGCTTCCGCGAGGTGTATTACTGGGACAGTTATTTCACGATGCTCGGGCTGGCCTCAAGCGGACGCTGGCAGCAGGTACGCGACATGGTGGACAACTTCGCCTGGCAGCTGGATCAGTACGGGCACGTCCCCAACGGCAACCGCAGCTATTACCTGAGCCGCTCGCAGCCGCCATTCTTCAGCCTGATGGTGGATCTGCTGGCCACCCACGAGGGTGACGACGCGTATCGCCGTTACCTGCCCCAATTGCGCATCGAACACGCTTTCTGGATGCGCGGTGCGCAAGGCCTGCCACCCGGCACCGCCAGCGAGCGCGTGGTGCGGCTGGCCGATGGCCAGGTACTCAACCGTTACTGGGATGCGCGCGCGGTGCCACGCACCGAGTCGTGGACCGATGACCTGGCCACCGCTGCGCAGGCGCCGCAGCGCGCGCCGTCGCAGGTGTATCGCGACCTGCGCGCGGGGGCGGAATCGGGTTGGGATTTCAGTTCGCGCTGGCTGGCCGAACCGGGCGTGCTGGCCAGCATCCACACCACGGCGATCGTGCCGGTGGATCTGAACAGCCTGCTGTTCCACCTGGAAACCACCCTCGCCCGCGCCAGCAAGGCCGCCGGTGACGGCGCTGCCGCACGCGACTTCAAGCAGCAGGCGAAGGCACGCCAGCGCGCCATCAACACGCTGCTCTGGGATGTCGAGCAGGGCTGGTACGTGGACCGCGATCTGGACAACGGCGCGACCCGCCCCGCGCTCACCGCCGCCGCGCTGTTCCCGCTGTGGCTACACGTCGCTACGCCTGCGCACGCCCGGCAGACCGCCAAGGCAGCCAACACGCAGCTGCTCCGTCAAGGCGGCCTGCTGACCACCAAGGTGGACACCGGCCAGCAATGGGACGCGCCCAATGGCTGGGCGCCGCTGCAGTGGGTCGCGGTGGATGGGTTGCAGCGCTACAAGCAGGACGCGGTCGCGCGCCGCATCGGGGTCCGCTTCCTGCACACGGTGCAGGCGGTGTACGACCGCGAAAACAAACTCGTGGAGAAATACGTAGTCGACGGTTCGGCCGTCGGCGGTGGTGGCGGCGAATACCCGTTGCAGGATGGCTTCGGCTGGAGCAATGGGGTCACCGCAGCGTTGCTGGATCGGCTGTGCCCGCCACGAAAGCGCTGCGAGAACGCGCAGGATGTGGGTGACGAGGACTGATCGCCCCTTCAATGCAACGTTGGCATCAAACCGAAGCGCTTCGACCGCCACCTGCCACCGACCGGGCGATGCCATATTGCGCGGCGTAATACGTACCGAGCACCAGCAGACTGGCCATCGGCAATCCACCGGCAAAACGGTCCCACGCCAGCAGCGAATCGCTGGCGACAAACAGCAGTGCACCGCCCACCGCCCAGCCTGCACTGCGACGCGACACGCCAGGCAACCACGGCTTGGCCCACACGCGCGCCAACGCCAGCATCGCCATCAACGCGAGCACCACCACATAGGCCAACACCGGGACGCGCATGTCGGCGGGAAGATGCGGCCACAGCGCGGTGACGTTGGTAACGGCGAACGTTCCCAACAGCACAACGGCCATCCACAATCCACGCCCGGCCCTGAAGCCGGCGCGGAACGCGATGATGTAGCAGACATGTGCGAGCAGGAACGCGACCAGCCCCGGGACAAAGGCGTCCACCGGCAGCATCAAGGCGATGTCGCCGACGCAGGAGAGCCCCATGCCGGTCAGCACCGCGCGACGGTAGCCTTGGCCGAGTGAGAGGGCTGAGGTTGCCGGCCAGCGGCCGGCACTACCAGGGTGCCATGCGATGGACGCGATGAGCAGGGTGGTCAGCGGCTTTGCCAGCCAATGCAGCCAGCGTCCGTCGCCCTGCAGCCCTGCGCCGATGATGGCGGCGGCCGCCAGCACTACGATGAGTAGCTCGCGGCCGCGGCGGGTCATCGGGCTTTCCAGAGCTCGGCCAGACGATCCGGCTTGCCCGCAATGCGTTCAAGCGACGGATACAACAGGCCACCGTGGTAATCCAGCGCCACCGTGTCGATGCGGTCGAAGCTGCGCACCAGCAGGGTGATGGGGGCCTTGTCGGTCTTGGCAGCGGTCACCGCTTCCTTCAGTGCGTCACCCTTGAACACGCGTCCGTTGACCGCCAGCACGGTCATGCCTGGGGTAAGGCCGGCGTTGAATGCGGGGCTGTCCCACAGCACGTCGGTGACTGCACCGCTGTTGGCCACGCTCAGGCCCAGCGAATAGACCAGGTTGGTGCCGTTGGCGCGGGTCTCCTGCGCTTTGAAGGCCTCGCTGGGGGTATCGGTGTAGACCAGTTTCCAGCCGGCCGCGTCCAGCCCGCCGGTCAGCGGCATGTGGCCATCCAGGCGCTCGCGCAGGAAGGTCGCCCAATCAAACGGCGCGATGCCGTTCAAGGTGTGCACTACGTCGTCGAAGGTGTACGGATTGACGTTCCAGTCGCCGTCATTCATGCCGAAGAACGCCTTGGCGAAATCGTCCAGGCTGCGCTTGTTGCCGGTCAGCCCGCGCAGCTTGCCGTCCACGTCCAGCCACACCATCTGCCCGCCGGAGTAGTAGTCTTCGCTCAACTGGTAATTGCGGAATCCCAGCGCGCGGCGCTGGGCGATGGTGGGATCGTTGGTGGTGTCCTGCAGGCTGCGCCACGCCAGACCGGGACGACCGCGATCGTAGGTCGCCGCGACATTGGCCAGGGTTTCGCGGGTCTGCTGCACGCTCCACAGGCCCGAGCGCGCGGCCAGCACCTGGCCCCAGAACTGGGTCTGGCCTTCGTACAGCCACAGCAGGCTGTCGCCCATGGGCACGTTGAAGTTGGGCGTGGCCAGATCCGCACCGCGACGGTACTTGCCGTTCCAGGAATGGTTGAACTCGTGCGGCAGCAAATCGCGGCCCAGCCAGGTCTTGTCCCAGTCGGTGAAGTAGCCGGTCTCGGCGCTGTTCTCGCTGGAGCGCTGGTGCTCCAGCCCGATGCCGCCGAGCTTGCCGGTCAGTGCCAGCAGGAACTCATAGCGGTCGAAGTGACGTGCGCCGTAAAGCTTGTACATCTGCTGCACCAGCGCACGGTGTGCCTGCACCTGTTCGGGCTTGGCGACCAGGGACTTGGCATCATCGGCAAACACGTTGAGATGCACCGGCACCTTGGCGCCGGGATCCAGGTCGAATTGCTGGTAATAGCGGCCGGCGAACAGCGGCGAATCCACCAGGTGGTCGTAGCGGATCGGCTTGAACACCACCGTGTCGCCGTCGCGGCGCTCGGTCTCCAGCGCGGTGGCATACGACCAGCCCTTGGGCAGGGTCACACTGGCCTGCGCCTGCAGGTTGCGGGTGATCACGCCGGCCGGGTACAGCGAGTTGGCGTTCCACTGCAGGTTGAGCATCTCCGGGGTCATCACCACCCGCCCCTGGCTGCCGCCCTGCGACGACAGGAACTTGAACGCGGCCACCACCTCCCTGGCACCTTCGGGCACGTCCACCTGGAAGGCGTATACGTCGTACGGGTCGCGTTTCCAGGCCAGCGGCTTGCCGTTGGCGGTGACCACCAGCCCGGCCAGCTTGTCGATGGGGCCGCTGGGCGAATGGCTGCCCGGCAGCCACTGCGGATACAGCAGGGTGAGCGGACCGGGCTTGGCCGGAATGGTCGCCTTGACCTTGAAGATGCGCCGGCCGATGTCGCGCGCGTCCACATCGATGCGCAGCACGCCCGGCCAGGCCACATCCTGTGGCGGCGACGTCTGCGCCTGTACGCCACTGGCCGACAACGCCAACAGCACGGACAGGACGGTGGCACGCATCTTCATCGGCAACGCTCCAGCGGCGAAACATCCGATCCTAGCCCTCGCTATCGCCCTGCCCCATGGCCAAAGGTCATGCGCGGGGCTGCGGCCAGAACGGGCAAAGCCGAGCGGCGCGTGCCGCCGTGTTCACCGTGCCAGCGCCACACTGCCCGCCACGTTGCAGATACTCCCCGGGAGGCATCACGCATGCAGGCACGCAGATGGATAGGCGGGCTAGCCGTCGCGGCGGCCGTGGCCACCGCCGCATTGACCGTACGGGGGCCGCGCCGGCGCGTACCACTGCCTGCGGTGGACGACATCACCCCGCTGTTGCCCGACCGGGCCCAGCTCTGGCGCTGGATCGAAGCGCTGAACGCGTTCGGCCCGCGACTGACCGCCACGCCCGCGCACGCGCAGGCGGTGGATTACCTGGCCGGCGAACTGGAAGCGCTCGGTCTGCAGGTGCACCGCCAGCATCACCGGGTCCAGCGCTGGACGCCGCAGCACTGCGCGCTGCGGCTGGACGATGGCACGCCCATCGAGGTTGCCGCGCCCTATCCCTACTCGGGCCAGACCGACGCACAGGGCGTGCATGGTCGGCTGGTGTGGCTGGACTCGGCCAAACGGATGGAGCCCGCGCGCGATGCGATCGCCGTGGTGCGGATCGATCCGGTGGCGATGCGCCGGGCCAAGGCGGCGATGGTGTTCCAGCAGCGTGCGATGTTGCCCGATGCGGATGCCGGGTTTGCGCGCGAAGAGGTCATCCCGGTGCTGGCGCCGTTGATCGATCCGACGCTGCTCGAACGCGCGCGCAAGGCCGGCGTACGCGCCGTGGTCTGCGTGTTTGGCGGGCTGTCTGAAGGTCTGGCGCGCGATCAGGTACTGCCGTTCACCACGCCATGGATGGATTGCCCGGCGCTATGGGTGGGCCAACAGGCCGGCGAGGCGCTGCGTTCGGCTGCGCACGCTGGCCGCAGTGCGACGCTGGTGCTGCAGGCCGAGCGCACCGAGGCCGGCATCGACTCCCTGCATGCCGTGCTGCCCGGCACCACGCGGGGTGAAAGCACCCTGATCAACACCCACACCGATGGCCCCAATGCGTGCGAAGAAAATGGCGGCGCCGGACTGCTCGCGCTGGCCGCTGCCTTCGCCCAGCGCCCGCGGCGTCGCGACATGGTGTTCGTGTTCGCCAGCGGCCACTTCCAGATTCCGCAGTTCACCGACCGTGGCCAGGCGACGATGGCATGGCTGCGTGCGCATCCTGGGCTGTGGGATGGCAAGGGTGATCACGCGCGCGCGGTAGCCTGCCTGACGCTGGAGCACCTGGGCTGCCTGGAATGGAAGGACGGTCCGGGACGCAGCGACCCCCGGGCCACCGGCCGGCTGGAACGCGAGATTGTCTACGCCACCAACCCGGCGATGGAGCAGGTGTACTGCGCTGCCGTTGCCGGCCGCAGCAAGCTGCGCAGCCTGGTGGTGGCACCGCGCATTGGCGAGCTGTTCCTGGGCGAAGGCGCCAGCTCGTATCTATGCGGAATACCAGGAATCGGGCTGGTGCCCGGGCCGGACTATCTCTGCCAGCAGTTGCCCGGCGGTGGCCTGGAGCGCTTGGATGCCGGGTTTGCGTGGCAGCAGGTGTGCAGTTTCGCCAAAGCATTGGCATTGGTCGATGCGCTGGACGCCGCAGTGATCGGCGCGGCCACGCCGGGATTGGAGAGGCCGTGGCAGCGATTGCGGGCGGTATTTACGGGGTAATGCGCGGTGGGATTGCCAGCGCGGAGACGCATGGCGTGGCTCTACCGGTTGAAGGTCGGTTACCGCGATCCGGTAGAGCCACGCCATGCGTGGCTGCACCAACGATCACGCCCGATCAGCTGATCAACCGCAGCCGCAGTTCCTTTGGCAACGCAAACACCATGGACTCCGGCTCGCCGTCGAGCTCACCGACGCCGGTCGCGCCCAGCTCCTTCAACCGCGCAATCACGCCGTCCACCAGCACCTGCGGTGCCGAGGCGCCGGCAGTCAGGCCGATGTGCTGCTTGCCGGCCACCCAGGCCGGGTCGATCTCGTGGGCGCCGTCGATCAGGTAGGACTCCACGCCTTCGCGGCGCGCCAGTTCACTGAGACGGTTGGAGTTGGAGCTGTTCGGCGAGCCCACCACCAGTACCAGGTCGCAGCGCTGGGCCAGGTCGCGCACGGCGTCCTGGCGGTTCTGGGTGGCGTAGCAGATGTCGTCGTTCTTCGGCCCCTGCATCGCCGGGAAGCGCGCGCGCATGGCCTCGATGATGCCGCGGGTGTCATCCACCGACAGCGTGGTCTGGGTGGTGTAGGCGAAGTTTTCCGGCTGGTCGATCTCCAGCGTGGCGACATCCTCGACATCTTCCACCAGGTAGATCCGGCCGGTGCCGCGCTCGCGGTTCCACTGGCCCATGGTGCCTTCCACTTCGGGGTGGCCGGCATGGCCGATCAGCACCACGTCGCGGCCGGCACGGCAGTGGCGGGCCACTTCCAGGTGCACCTTGGTGACCAGTGGGCAGGTCGCGTCGAACACCTTCAGGCCACGGCGTTCGGCCTCCTGGCGCACGGCCTGGGACACGCCGTGCGCACTGAAGATCACCGTGTTGTCATCGGGCACTTCATCGAGTTCCTCGACGAAGATCGCGCCGCGGGCCTTGAGGTCGTCGACCACGAAGCGGTTGTGCACGACCTCGTGGCGCACGTAGATCGGCGCGCCCAGGGTCTCGATCGCGCGCTTGACGATCTCGATCGCACGATCGACACCGGCACAGAAACCACGCGGATTGGCGAGCAACACGTCCATCGGTCAGATACTCCGGCCGGCGCCAGGCCGGTTCATTGCGGGATACAGGGGGGAATTATCCCGCTTTTTTCTCGGCCTTGCCGTCGAACAGACCAAACACAGCGATCCCCACGGCCCCCACCACGATCGCCGCATCGGCGATGTTGAAGGAGGGCCAGTAATGGTCACCGATGTACCACTGGATGAAATCGACCACGTGGCCGTGCATCAGCCGGTCGATCACGTTGCCGATGGCCCCGCCGATGACCAGGGCGTAAGGCACGGCGCTGCGCCACTGGCCGCGCGCGGTACGCGACAGCCAGAACGCCATCAGGCCGCTGATGCCCACCGCCAGCGCGGTGAAAAACCACAGCTGCCAGCCACCGGCATCGCTCAGGAAGCTGAATGCCGCGCCGGTGTTGTAGGTGCGGAACCAGTTCCAGAAGCCTTCGATGACCACCACCGGCTGGTACTCGGGCAGGCTGGACAGGACCCAGGCCTTGCTCCACTGGTCCAGGCCGATGATCGTCGCCGACAGCAGCAGCCACACCAGTGCATTGGGACGCGGACGGACGGCGCTCATCAGAACCACCGCCGATCTTCGCCGGCACCGTCGAGGTTGCTCACGCAGCGACCGCACAGCTCGGCATGGGCGGCCACCGCACCGACATCGGCACGGTAGTGCCAGCAGCGCACGCACTTCTGCTTTTCGGTCGGCTGGGCGCTGACGAACACCTCATCGGTGGTCGCCGGGCGCACCTGCACGTCGCCGCTGATCAGCAGGAAGCGCAGCTCCTCGGCCAGCGGCTGCCAGCGCGCGGCGGTTTCCGCATCGGCCGCCACGGTGATCTCCGCCTCCAGCGCCGCACCGATCGCGCCATTGGCACGCATCGGCTCGAGCACCTTGGACACCTGCTCACGCAGCGCCAGCAACTGGTCGAAATCGGCGGCGTTGAGCGGCGCATCGGCCGGCAGCGGCGCCAGGCCGTCGTACCAGGTGGCCATCAGCACGTTGTCCTTGCGCGCGCCCGGCAGATAACCCCACAACTCGTCGGCGGTGAAGCTCAGGATCGGCGCGATCCAGCGGGTGAACGCTTCGGCGATGTGGTACATCGCGCTCTGCGCCGAACGCCGGCCACGCGAGTCGATCGGCATGGTGTACAGCCGGTCCTTGGTCACGTCCAGGTACAGCGAGCCCAGGTCGACGCTGCAGAAGTTCAGCAGCAGCTGCACGATCTCGGCCATGTTGTAGCTGGTGTAGGCCGCCTTGATCTTCTCCTGCAACTCAAAGGCGCGATGCACGATCCAGCGGTCCAGCGCGACCATGTCGGCCGGGGCCACCAGTTGCAGGGCCGGATCGAAACCGTCCAGGTTGCCGAGCAGGAAGCGCGCGGTGTTGCGCAGGCGCCGGTAGGCGTCGGCATTGCGCTTGAGGATCTCCTGCGACAGCGACATTTCATTGCTGTAGTCGGCCGAGGCGATCCACAGGCGCAGGATGTCCGCGCCCAGGGTCTTCATGATGTCCTGCGGCTCGATGCCGTTGCCCATCGACTTGGACATCTTGCGGCCCTTCTCATCCACGGTGAAGCCGTGGGTGAGGCACTGCTTGTACGGGGCCTGCTTGTCGATCGCCACGCCGGTCAGCAGCGAGGACTGGAACCAGCCGCGGTGTTGGTCCGAGCCTTCCAGGTACAGGTCGGCCGGCTTGCCGAAGCCACGTGCCAGCAGCACGCCTTCATGGCTCACGCCCGAGTCGAACCAGACGTCGAGGGTGTCGGTGACCTTCTCGTAGTGTGCCGCTTCCTCGCCCAGCAGCTCGGCCGCGTCGAGCGAATACCACACGTCGATGCCGCCCACCTGCACGCGGTCGGCCACCTGCTGCATCAGCTCGACAGTGCGCGGATGCGGTTCGCCGGTTTCGCGATGGGTGAAGAAGGCGATCGGCACGCCCCAGGTGCGCTGGCGGCTGATGCACCAGTCCGGACGCCCTTCGACCATGCCGCCGATACGCGCCTTGCCCCAGGCCGGGAACCAGCCGACGTTGTCGATGGCCGCCATCGCATCGCGGCGCAGGTTGGCCTTGTCCATCGAGATGAACCACTGCGGGGTCGCGCGGAACACCACCGGGGTCTTGTGACGCCAGCAGTGCGGGTAGCTGTGCACGATCTCGACGAAGGCCAGCAGCGCCCCGGAAGCGCGCAGCACCTCCACGATCAGCGGCTGTGCCTTCCACAGGTGCACGCCGGCCAGTTCGACATCACCGGCCGGCGGGGTCGAGGGCAGGTACACGCCGCGGCCGTCGACCGGGTTGATCTGGCCCGCGGTGTACGGGTCCATCAGCCCGTACTGCTGGCTGACCACGAAGTCTTCCTGGCCGTGGCCCGGCGCGGTATGCACCGCACCGGTACCGTCTTCGGCCGAGACGTGCGCGCCGTTGAGCAGCGGGATGTCGCGGGTGGGATAGAACGGATGGGCCAGCAGCAGGTTTTCCAGCGCGGCGCCGGTAGCGTGGCCGTGCACGACCAGGTCGTCCACGCCATAGCGCTGCAGCGAGCGCTCGGCCAGGGCCGCGGCCAGCACCAGCCAACGGCGCTTGCCGTTGTGGGCCGGACCTTCAGCCAGCACGTAGTCGATCTCCGCACCGAGGGACACCGCCAGCGAGGCCGGCAGCGTCCACGGGGTGGTGGTCCAGATCGGCACGGCGACCTCGACATCGGGCGGCAGGGTCACGCCGAAGCGCTGCGCCAGCTGCTGCGAATCACGCGCCACGTAGGACACGTCGATCGCCGGAGACGTCTTGTCCTGGTATTCGATTTCCGCCTCGGCCAGTGCCGAGCCGCAGTCGAAGCACCAGTGCACCGGCTTGGCACCGCGCACGATGTGGCCGTTGGCGAACACCTTGGCCAGCGCGCGGATTTCATTGGCCTCGAAATCGAAGCTCAGCGTCTTGTACGGGTTGTCCCAGTCGCCGATCACGCCCAGGCGCTTGAAGTCGCGACGCTGCAGGTCGATCTGCTCTTCGGCGAACTCGCGGCACTTCTGGCGGAACTGTTCGGCGTCGAGCTTGACCCCGACCTTGCCCCACTTCTTCTCGACCTGGATCTCGATCGGCAGGCCATGGCAATCCCAGCCCGGCACGTAGGGCGCATCGAAGCCGGCCAGGTAGCGCGACTTGACGATGATGTCCTTGAGGATCTTGTTGACCGCATGGCCCAGGTGGATCTGGCCATTGGCGTAGGGCGGGCCGTCGTGCAGCACGAACAGCGGGCGACCCTGCGCGTTCTCGCGCAGGCGGGCGTACAGGCCCTCGTCTTCCCAGCGCGACAGAATGCCCGGCTCGCGCTTGGGCAGGTCGCCGCGCATCGGGAATTCGGTTGCCGGCAGATGAAGGGTGGCTTTGTAGTCCTGGCTCACGCAGTGGCTCGCAATCTGTGTTCGGAAAGGATGTGACGCGCCTGTTCGGCGTCACGGTGCATCTGGTCGGTCAATGCGGCCAGATCTTGGAACTTTTCTTCGTCGCGCAACTTGGCGACGAACTCCACTTCAATGTGGCGACCGTACAGGTCGCCCTGGAAATCGAACAGGTGCGCTTCCAGCAGCGGCTCTACGCCCTCCACCGTCGGCCGCGTGCCGAAGCTGGAGACCGATGGCCACGGCTGGTCGAACACCCCGTGCACCCAGGTCGCGTAGATGCCCGACAACGCCGGTGTCTTGGGGAAGCGCAGGTTGGCGGTGGGGAACCCCAGCGTACGGCCCAGCTGCCGGCCGCGCACTACCCTGCCCCCGATCGAATACGGACGCCCGAGCAGGTCATTGGCGTGGCTGAAGTTGCCCTCGCGCAGCAACTGGCGGATGCGGGTGCTGGAGATGCGCTCGCCGTGCAGGTCGATCGGCTCGATCTCGCCGGCGCCAAATCCGCGCTCGGCGCCCATCGACTGCAGCAGCGCCAGGTCACCGCGACGGCGGTTGCCAAAGCAGAATTCCGGGCCGATCCACACCTCGCGCGCGCTCAGGCGCTGCACCAGCAACTGCTCCACGAAGTCTTCAGCCTGCATCGCCGCCATGCGCGCATCGAAGCGCAGCAGGCCGATCGCATCCACGCCCAGCTCGCTGAGCATGGCGACCTTGTCGCGGGCCAGGGTCAACCGCGGCGGCGGCTCGCCCTGGGCGAAATACTCACGCGGCAGCGGTTCGAACGCGACCGCCACGGCGGCCACGCCCAACGCGCGCGCGCGCGCAACGGCGTGGCGCACCAACGCACGATGGCCCAGGTGCAGGCCGTCGAATGCGCCGATGCAGACCACGCTTCCGTGCGGGAACAGTTGCCCGCCTTCGATACTTCTAAACAGCCTGCTCATCAACTGGGAATCCGGCCCACCAGGGCCGATGCGTTGCAAGGGATAGCCATGAAGTATAGCCGGGGTGTCCACGGATCAATGCTCGCGCAGGTGGCGCGGGCGGAAACCCATCGCGACCAGGGAGACCAGATAGGTCAGCCCACCGCTGCCGACCAGTAGCGCCAGATTGCCGATGCGGTGCCATTTGTCCATGCCGGTGAAGCCGGGCATGGTGTACAGCAGGCCCAGCAGCACCGCCACCATGGCCAGGCAGGCCAGGCCCAGGCGGGTCACGTAGCCGGCCCAGCCGGGCTTGCGCTGGTACACGCCGGTCTTGCCCAGCCAGTACCACAGCAACCCGAGATTCAGGTAGCTGGACAGCGCGCTGGCGATGCCCAGCGCCAGGTGCAGGCCCGGCTGCTTGCCCAGCGCGACCCACACGCCCTGCGCCTTGAGCGCTTCGGGCACCATCACCTGGTACAGCACGGCCAGCAGGATGAAGTTGAACACCATGTTGGCCACCAGCGCGGCGATACCGGCGCGCACCGGGGTCTTGGTGTCCTGCCGGGCGTAGAACGCCGGCAACACCACCTTGAGCAGCGCGAACGCCGGCAGGCCGAAGCTCAGGCCATACACCGACAGCGCGGTCATGCGGGTATCGAACGCGCTGAACTCGCCATGCTGGAAAATCGTGGCGATCAGCGGCTCGGCCAGCAGCAACAGGCCCAGCATCGCCGGCACCGCGATCAGCAGCGTCGTGCGCAGCCCCCAGTCCAGCGCGCTGGAGAAGCCGGTCTTGTCGGTGCTCACGTGGTGGCGGGCCAGCGCCGGCAGGATCACGGTACCCAACGCTACCCCGAACACGCCCAGCGGGAGCTCCAGGAAGCGGTCGGCCAGCGACAGCCAGGACTGCGAGCCATCGGTCAGCTTGGCGGCGATCACCGTATCCAGCAGCAGGTTGATCTGCGCGATCGAGGAACCGAACAGGGTCGGCACCATCAGGGTCAGCACCTTGCGCACCCCGGGATGCCGCCAGCCCCAGCGCGGCAGGGTGAGCAGGTTGATGCCCTTCAGCGAGGGCAGCTGGAACAGCAACTGCAGCAGCCCGGCCGCCAGTACCGCCCAGCCGAGGGCCAGGATCTGCTTCTCCGGGGTGCCGCCCAGCCGCGGGGCCAGCCACAGCGCGCCGGCGATCATGCACAGGTTGAGGATCACCGGGGTCAGCGCCGGCATCGCGAACTTCTGGAAACTGTTGAGCGCCCCGCCGGCCAGCGCGGTCAGCGAGACGAACAGCAGGAACGGGAAGGTCAACCGGAACAGGTCCACCAGCAGGCCATGCTTGGCCGGGTCGGTATCCACCCCGCTGGAGAACAGGGTGGCCAACTGCGGTGCGAAGATCAGCGCCAGCGCCGTGACCAGCAGCAGCACCCCGCCCAGCGTGCCGGCCACGCGCGACATCAGCTCGCGCAGTTCGGCATGCGAGCGGGTTTCCTTCACTTCCGTGAACACCGGGACGAACGCCGTGGCGAACGAGCCTTCGGCGAACAGCCGGCGCAGGAAATTGGGCACCCGGAAGGCGACCCAGAAGGCGTCGGTCACCGCATTGGTGCCGAACGTGGTGGTGATGACCAGGTCGCGAACCAGCCCCAACACCCGCGAAATCATGGTCATGCTGCTGAAAGACAGCAGGCCCCGCAACATCCTTGGTGAACTCACCCGTGTTCCCTCTTGACAATTGACTTGACGTACATTTTTCGAGCCATCATACTTTCCAGCTTGCTGTTCCCATTACACCGATTTTTCAGGAAACCACCACTGTGGCCAATATCAAGTCCGCCAAGAAGCGCGCCAAGCAGACCGTCGTGCGCAACGCGCGCAATACGGCTCAGCGTTCGATGCTGCGCACCGCTGTCAAGAAGGTGATCAAGGCTCTGGATGCCAATGACGCCGCCGGCGCCGAGGCAGCCTTCGCTGTTGCCCAGCCGATCCTCGACCGTTTCAGCTCGCGTGGTCTGATCCACAAGAACAAGGCTGCTCGCCATAAGAGCCGCCTGACCGCGCGCATCAAGGCCATCAAGGCCGCCTGATCCGGCGACGTGGTTGCGGTAAAGCCACGCCCTGCGTGGCTTCGACCCGATCGCACAAAAAGACCCGGCCCCGGCCGGGTTTTTTGTTGGGCGCGATTCCTGGGCGCCCGCGCTGCCGCGATCGTCCACCGATCCATTCCGGGCCGCGCCAACGGTAGAGCCACGCGCGCCGGACGCGCGCCACGCATCGCGCGGCCCCGGCCCTGCGGCACCACAGAAAAACCCGGCCGCAGCCGGGTTTCTCAGGGGCGCGCGGATGCGCTCAGTACGCATCGCGCGCTTGCGCCTCGTCTTCCTTCTGGCGGTCGAAGAAGGCCATGATGTTGGTCATGATCGGCCAGGTGCCTTCACGGCCCAGCGCCGACACCAGGTACCACGGCTGGGTCCAGCCCAGTTCGGCCACGATCTTCTCGGCGGCCGCCTTGGCCTCGTCCTCGAACATGAGGTCGGCCTTGTTCAGGACCAGCCAGCGCGGCTTGTCCAGCAGTTCCGGGTCGTGCTTGGCCAGCTCGCGTTCGATCGCACGGACCTGCTCGATCGGCGACACCCCTTCCACGCCGCCTTCCATCGGGGAGATGTCCACGAGGTGCAGCAGCAGGCGGGTGCGCTGCAGGTGGCGCAGGAACTGCGCGCCCAGACCGGCGCCGTCGGCGGCACCTTCGATCAGGCCGGGAATGTCGGCGATCACGAAGCTGCGGTAATTTTCGACACGCACCACGCCCAGGTTCGGGTACAGGGTGGTGAAGGGGTAATCGGCCACTTTCGGGGTGGCGGCGGACACGGCGCGGATCAGCGTGCTCTTGCCCGCGTTGGGGAAGCCCAGCAGGCCGACGTCGGCCAGCAGCTTCAGCTCCAGCTTGAGCAGGCGCTCCTCACCCTCTTCGCCCGGCAGCGCCTGGCGCGGCGAGCGGTTGGTCGAGCTCTTGAAGTGCATGTTGCCCAAGCCGCCACGGCCGCCCTTGGCTACCAGAAGGGTGTCATCGTGCTGGGTCAGGTCGCCGATCACTTCGTCGGTGGCCACGTTCATCACCACGGTGCCGACCGGCACGGTGATGATCAGGTCTTCGCCACCCTTGCCATAGGCCTGGCGGCCCATGCCGTTCTCGCCGCGCTGCGCCTTGAAGATGCGCTCGTGGCGGAAGTCGACCAGGGTGTTCAGGTTGGCGTCGGCGCGGATCCACACGCTGCCGCCATTGCCGCCATCGCCACCGTCCGGGCCGCCCAGCGGAATGAACTTCTCGCGACGGAAACCGACGCAGCCGTTGCCGCCATTGCCGGCGGTGACTTGGATTTCTGCTTCGTCTACAAGTTTCATGATTCTGGATGCCAACTGGAGGCGATGGGCAACGGATGCGCCCGACCGCAGAGTCTAACGTCCCCGGTACGATCCAGGGACGGTGGCGGGAAGGATCCCCGCACCGGTGTATTCAATAAAAACAAAAACCCCGCCGAAGCGGGGCTTTCGTCAGCGGCCCCACGCCGAGGCGTGGGCGCCCGCGTATCGCGAAGATCAGGCTTCGGCGACGACGCTGACGGTACGACGCTTCTTCGGGCCCTTCACCGAGAACTCCACCTTGCCGTCGACGAGCGCGAACAGGGTGTGGTCACGGCCCAGACCAACGCCGGTACCTGGGTGGAACTGGGTGCCGCGCTGACGGATGATGATGTTGCCGGCATCGATGGCCTGGCCACCGAAGATCTTGACGCCGAGGTACTTCGGGTTGGAGTCGCGACCGTTGCGCGATGAGCCTACGCCCTTCTTATGTGCCATGACTGGTCTCCTTGATTACTTGCTGCCACCGGCGATGCCGGTGATCTCGATTTCGGTGTAGTACTGACGGTGACCCTGACGCTTCATGTGGTGCTTGCGGCGACGGAACTTGATGATCCGGACCTTGTCAGCACGACCCTGGGACACGACCTTGGCGGTGACCGAAGCGCCGCTCAGCGCGTCGCCGATCTTGATGCCATCGCTGTCGCCCAACATCAGGATGTTGTCGAACTTGATCTCGTTGCCGACTTCGACTTCGAGCTTTTCAACGCGGAGCTTTTCGCCCTGCGCCACGCGGTATTGCTTACCGCCGGTTACCAGTACTGCGTACATGACCAGACTTCCTCTGTAGTTATTGTGGTCTATGGACTGCTGCCATCGAGGGCAGACAGAAGCGGGATTTTAATGACTGGGAGTGGGTCGGGTCAAGTCACCCCCCGCCTTGCCCCGTCTGGACCTGAATCCTGTTCAGGTAACGCCCCGGCGGGTCGCATTCGATGAGACCCGGGGCTGGCAATGTGCGCGATTGCCCCCAAATCCCAAGCTCGGTAGGCTGACCGATTGCCGTCTCCGCTTGCCCCACCCGCTTGCCGGCCCTCCGGGCCAGAGCCTCACAACGGATCCCCCATGGCGATGGAATTCATCCGCATCCGCGGCGCGCGGACGCACAATCTCAAGAACATCGATCTCGACCTGCCCCGCGACAAGCTCATTGTCATCACCGGCCTGTCCGGCTCGGGCAAGTCGTCGTTGGCGTTCGACACCATCTACGCTGAAGGCCAGCGCCGCTACGTGGAATCGCTGTCGGCCTATGCCCGGCAGTTCCTGAGCGTGATGGAAAAGCCGGACCTGGACCATATCGAAGGCCTGTCCCCGGCGATCTCGATCGAGCAGAAGTCGACCTCGCACAACCCGCGCTCGACCGTCGGCACGATCACCGAGATCTACGATTACCTGCGCCTGCTGTACGCCCGCGTCGGCAGCCCGCGCTGCCCCGACCACGGCTACCCGCTGGAAGCGCAGACGGTCAGCCAGATGGTCGACCACGTGCTCACCCTGGACCCGGAGCAGCGCTACATGCTGCTGGCCCCGGTGATCCGCGAGCGCAAGGGCGAGCATGCCCAGGTGTTCGACCAACTGCGCGCGCAGGGCTTCGTGCGTGTGCGCGTGGATGGCACCCTGCATGAAATCGACGCGGTGCCGCCGCTGGCGCTGCGCCAGAAGCACACCATCGAGGCGGTGATCGACCGCTTCCGTCCGCGCGAAGACATCAAGCAGCGCCTTGCCGAGAGCTTTGAAACCGCCCTCAAGCTGGGCGACGGCATGGTTTCGGTGCAGTCGCTGGACGTGGAGGACGCGCCCGCGCACCTGTTCTCGTCCAAGTACAGCTGCCCGGTCTGTGATTACTCGCTGCCCGAGCTGGAACCGCGCCTGTTCTCGTTCAACTCGCCGGTCGGCGCCTGCCCGGGCTGCGATGGGCTGGGCATGGCCGAGTTCTTCGACCCCTCGCGCGTGGTGGTGCACCCGGAGCTGTCGCTGTCGGCCGGTGCCGTGCGCGGCTGGGATCGTCGCAATGCCTATTATTTCCAGCTGATCGCCTCGCTGGCCAAACACTACAAGTTCGATGTCGATGCGGTGTGGCAGAGCCTGCCCGAGGACGTGCGCAAGGCGGTGCTGTTCGGCAGCGGCGAAGAAACCATCACCTTCACCTACTTCACCGAAGCCGGTGGCCGCACCCAGCGCAAGCACCGCTTCGAAGGGATCATTCCCAATCTCGAGCGCCGCTACAAGGAAACCGAATCCTCGGCCGTGCGCGAAGAGCTGGCCAAATACATCAGCGAGCGCAACTGCCCCGAGTGCAACGGCCAACGCCTGAACAAGGCCGCGCGCAACGTGTTCGTTGCCGACCGTGCGCTGCCGGAACTGGTGGTGCTGCCGATCGACGAAGCGCTGAAGTTCTTCAGCAGCATGTCCCTGCCCGGCTGGCGCGGCGAGATCGCCGGCAAGATCGTCAAGGAGATCGGCGAGCGCCTGGGCTTCCTGGTCGATGTGGGCCTGGATTACCTCACCCTGGAACGCAAGGCCGACACCCTGTCCGGCGGCGAAGCCCAGCGCATCCGCCTGGCCAGCCAGATCGGCGCCGGCCTGGTCGGGGTGATGTACGTGCTGGACGAGCCGTCGATCGGCCTGCATCAGCGCGACAACGAGCGCCTGCTCGGCACCCTCACCCGCCTGCGCGACCTGGGCAACACGGTGATCGTGGTCGAGCATGACGAAGATGCGATCCGCCTGGCCGACTACGTGCTGGACATCGGTCCGGGCGCGGGCGTGCATGGCGGCGAAATCGTCGGCCAGGGCACCCTGCAGGACATCCTGGATTCGCCGCGCTCGCTGACCGGACAGTACCTGTCGGGCAAGCGCGCCATCGAGATCCCGGCACGCCGGCACAAGCCCAACCCGAAGATGACCCTGCACCTGCGCGGGGCCAGCGGCAACAACCTCAAGGGCGTGGACCTGGACATTCCGTCGGGCCTGCTGACCTGCATCACCGGCGTGTCCGGCTCGGGCAAGTCGACCCTGATCAACGACACCCTGTTCTCGCTGGCCGCCAACGAGATCAACGGCTCTTCGCACGCGATCGCCCCCTACAAGGAGGTCGAGGGCCTGGACCTGTTCGACAAGGTGGTGGACATCGACCAGTCGCCGATCGGCCGCACCCCGCGCTCGAACCCGGCCACCTACACCGGTCTGTTCACGCCGCTGCGCGAGCTGTACGCGCAGGTGCCCGAAGCACGCGCACGCGGTTATTCGCCCGGGCGTTTCAGCTTCAACGTGCGCGGCGGCCGCTGCGAAGCCTGCCAGGGCGATGGTCTGATCAAGGTGGAAATGCACTTCCTGCCGGACGTGTACGTGCCCTGCGATGTGTGCCACGGCAAGCGCTACAACCGCGAAACGCTGGAGATTCTGTACAAGGGCTACAACATCAACGACGTGCTGCAGATGACCGTCGAAGATGCGCTGAAGCTGTTCGAGCCGGTGCCGAGCATCGCGCGCAAGCTGGAAACGCTGGTCGACGTGGGCCTGAGCTACATCAAGCTGGGCCAGAGCGCGACCACCCTGTCCGGCGGCGAGGCCCAGCGCGTGAAGCTGTCCAAGGAACTGTCGCGGCGCGATACCGGCCGCACCCTGTATATCCTGGACGAGCCGACCACCGGCCTGCACTTCCACGACATCGAGGCGCTGCTCGGCGTGCTGCACAAGCTGCGCGACGAAGGCAACACGGTGGTGGTGATCGAGCACAACCTGGACGTGATCAAGACCGCCGACTGGATCGTCGATCTGGGTCCGGAAGGCGGCCATCGCGGCGGCACCATCCTGGTCACCGGCACGCCGGAAGACGTGGCGGCCTGCCCGACCTCGTACACCGGTCAGTTCCTGGCCAAGATGCTGCCCTCCATCAGCGCGCGTCCGGAGCGACCGGCCGCGGTTGCCAACAAGCCCGACGCCCGCCCACCGCGCAAGGCCAAGCCGGAGAAGCCGGTCAGGAAGGCGGCGGCGGCCAAGAGCACCGGCAAGGTCAGCAAGACCAGCAAGACCAGCGCCGCCAGCAAGAAGAAGAAGGACGCCTGATGAGTACCGAACACAAGATCCTGGCCCGCGTACCGATCAGCGTGCGCTGGCGCGACATGGACAGCATGGGCCACGTCAACAACGCCAAGTACATTTCCTACCTGGAAGAAGCGCGCGTGCGCTGGATGCTGGGCGTGGAAGGCGTGTCGATGACCGACCGCATAGCACCGGTGGTCGCGGCCACCAATGTCAACTATCGCCTGCCGATCGTGTGGCCCAACGACATCGTGGTGGAGCTGTTCGTCGAGCGCCTGGGCAACAGCAGCGTGACCATCGGCCACCGCATCGTGGACGAGAAGAACGACAGCACGCTGTATTCGGACGGCAACGTGGTAGTGGTGTGGATGGACACCCAGACCGGCAAGAGCGCACCGCTGCCGGAGGCGATCCGCACTGCGTCCACCTGAGCAGGTAGTGCCGGCCGCTGGCCGGCAACCTCAGACTCCCGGACGGATATGTGCATGATTGCCGGCCGCTGGCCGGCACCCTCATGACGCCGGATCGATGTGCATGGATGCCGGCCAGCGGCCGGCACTACCGCCATTCGTTCAAAGGAATGCCATGTTCCACCAGACCGACATCCGCACACTTCTTCCGGGAATGACGCCGTTCCCCGCCGACGTTTTTTCCCGGGAGCAACCGTGGCTGGCCCAGCACCTGCTGCCGCTGATCGGCATCGACCTGGGCATCCTGCGGCAGGAACTGGCCGGCACCGTGGCCACGATGCTGTGCCCGATCGAGCCGTATGAAGGCTGCATCGGCGAAGACACGCAGGAACACCACAACGCGTTTACCGGTACCAACTGGATCGCCTTCGAACTGACCACCGACAACCGCATGCGCTTCCTCGGCAACGTGGGCTACTTCATCGGCGAGCAGGTGCAGGACAGCGACGCGGTGGAGCATATCGCCGAGATGCGCGACAGTTACGCCAAGGCACATGCCTATTTCCAGACCCACGGCCGCCTGGCCAGCTATTCGCGCTATGGCGATGGCGAGCCGGGCGAGCAGGCGTATCTGGACAGGCTCGGCGGGCAGATTTCCGGCGGCAACTGGACCGAGACCGCAGAGATCCCGGCGGCATTCGAAATCGCACTGGACCCGGCGATGTATGACCGCGACCGGCCCGACGATGCCGAGAACGTGCGCATCACCCGCGACGGCAAACCGTTCTTCGCGGTCGCCGAAGTGGCCGGTTACAACTGGTGCGCGGCGGGCGCCGATGCGATCGTGATGCTGTACGAACCAGACAGCCGCACGGTGCTGTTTTCCTACGACTGGACGTAACCGCAGCGTCTGGGTCTTGGAAAAGGCAGCCGAGCATGGCTCGGCTCTACCGATCATGGGCCGCGCGACGCGCAATCACCCTGTGACGCATCCCGGTAGCCGGGCATGGCGATCATGGGCCGCGCGACGTGCAATCACCCTGTGACGCATGCCGGCAGCCGGGCATGGCGATCATGGGCCGCGCGACGCGCGCTCGTTCTGTGAGGCATCCCGGTAGTGCCGAGCCATGCTCGGCAGCTCTGGCCAATGGCCGCTCAGTGCGCTGCGCCACTGCGCACCTGCAACTGCCCATCCACCTTGCGCCCGTCTTCCAGGCTCAGGCGCAGCGGCAACACCTTGCCCTCGCTGAGCGGCACCTCCGGCTGCATCAGCATCAGGTGCAGCCCGCCCGGCTTCAGCGCCACCGTGGCACCGGCCGCGATCGGCAGCCGCTCCACCGCGCGCATCCGGCTGACCCCGTCCACCAGCGTGGTTTCGTGCAGCGACACATCGCCGAAGGCCTTGCTGCCGGCGCCCACCACCACCACGGCGCTACGGCAGCCATTGTGGATCTGCCCATATCCCGCCGCCATCGGCATTGCCCCCGGCGGCAGCCGCACCCAGCCTTCTCGCACCGACACGCACGCCGGTTCGGCGGCGATCGCCGATGTTGCGAACGCACAGAGGGCCAACAATACGCACGCGAATGGTTTGGTTATCATCGCCTCAGTTCCCTGTCCGCAACGAGATCGCAGCATGACGACGCTTATCGAGGTGATCAACCATGGCCCCATCCGCGAACTGCGGCTGGCGCGCCCGCCGGTCAACGCGCTGGACACCGAGCTGTGCCGCCACCTGATCGGCGCACTCAACCAGGCCATGGCCGATGACGTGCACGGCATCGTGCTGTCCGGCAGCGAGCGCATCTTCAGCGCCGGCATGGACGTGCCCCATCTGCTCAGCCATGGCGATGACAGGCACAAGCTGCTGGACAGCTGGCAGGCGTTCTTCGGCGCGGTGCGCACGCTGGCCGAATGCCGGGTGCCGGTGGTGGCCGCGCTGACCGGGCATGCCCCGGCCGGCGGCTGCGTGCTGGCGCTGTGCTGCGACTACCGGATCCTGGCCCGCAGCCCGGACCCGGCGCAGCCGACCGTGATCGGGCTGAACGAGGTCCAGGTGGGGCTGGTCGCCCCCGAAGGCATCCAGCGCCTGATGCGCCGCGTGGTCGGCCACCATCGCGCCACCCAGTTGTTGGTGGGCGGGGAAATGGTCCCGGCCGAGCGCGCGCTGGAGATCGGGCTGGTGGACGAACTGGCCGACGCCGCCCAGGTGGTGCCGCGCGCGGTGGCCTGGCTGCAGCGCCTGCTCAAACTCCCACGCCAGCCGATGCTGCTGACCCGCGCGATCGCCCGCGCCGACCTCCACGAGGCCCTGCACGCGGACCTGATCCAGCTCGACCGCTTCGTCGAGGCCTGGTACGCCCCGGACGCCCAGCAGGCACTGCACACCCTCGCAGCACGCCTCGGCAAAGGCTGACCCTCCGGTAGTGCCGACCCATGGCCGGCAACCAAGCAATGCCCGAAACCCAAGGTAGTGCCGGCCGTTGGCCGGCAACCAAGCAATGCCCACCCCAGGTAGTGCCGGCCGTTGGCCGGCAACCAAGCAATGCCCACACACCAGGCAGTGCCGGCCCACGGCCGGCGACCACGCCCCCGCCCACCATGCGCTGCATGGTGGGATCCACCAGCCTGAAGCGAGCCTCTGAATCAGGGCGGGGCGGCCGCGAAGCGCCGGGGGCGTGGATGGCAATGACATCGACCCCGCAGTTTGCCAAGCGAACCGCAGGGGCGGCAGCGCGAGTGCATTGCCGTCATGCGGCCAGCGACCGGCACTACCCTATAATTCGGGTCCTCCCCCTTCCGGTTGCTTCCCTTGTCCGACACGCACGAACCCGTCGTCTCCGAGCTGATCGACCTGCTCACGCTCGAGCGCCTGGAAGACAACCTGTTCCGTGGCCAGAGCCGCGACATCGGCACCAAGTACGTGTTCGGCGGGCAGGTGCTGGGCCAGGCGCTGTCGGCCGCCCAGGCAACGGTGGACAACGGCCGCCACGTGCATTCGCTGCATGCCTACTTCCTGCGCGCCGGCAACATCGACCACCCGATCGTCTACGACGTGGACCGCACCCGCGACGGTGGCAGCTTCTCGGTACGCCGGGTCACCGCGATCCAGCACGGCAAGGTGATCTTCTTCTGCGCGGCCTCCTTCCAGCAGGCCGAGACCGGGGCCGAGCACCAGCACAAGATGCCCGAAGTGCCGCAGCCGGAAGACATCGAACCCAACCGTCCGCTGCCGCCGGAAGTGCTCGAGCGGCTGCCGATCAAGGTGCAGCGCTGGCTCTCGCGCGGCGGCCCGTTCGAGTTCCGCCATGTCTACCCGCGCGACGAACTTCATCCGCCCAAGCGCCCGCCCTACCACCAGGTGTGGCTGCGCCTGAATGAAACCGTGGGCGATGCGCCCGAGCTGCACCAGGCGCTGCTGGCCTACGCGTCGGACTTCCACCTGCTCGGCACCGCGACCTTCCCGCACGGCATCAGCTATTACCAGCCGCACGTGCAGATGGCTTCGCTCGACCACGCGATCTGGTTCCACCGTCCGTTCCGCGCCGACGACTGGCTGCTGTATTCGCTGGACAGCCCCAGCGCGCAGGATTCGCGCGGGCTGGCGCGTGGCCAGTTCTTTACCCGCGACGGCCTGCTGGTGGCCAGCACCGCCCAGGAAGGCCTGATCCGCGTCGTGCCCGACAGTGACGCGGCCGCCGCCGTGCCGGCCAAGGACTGACATGAGACAGATATTCAACAGCCAGCGCGTGGAGACCGTCGAAGGCGTGGCCAAGCTGCTGCGCGACGCCGGCATCGAAGTGCGCATCACCAACGGGCGCTCGTACCACAGCAAGCGCGGCAGTCAGTTCAGCTACCTGGACACCAGCAAGAACACCACCCACCCGACCCTGTGGGTGGTGCACGCCAACGACCAGCCGCGCGCGCGCGAAATCCTGCGCGATGCGCGCCTGCTGGAAACCACCCGCCGCGACCACCCCACCGCCGAGTTCGCTTTCCGCGACCAGGTGGGCGAGGTCGCGCCGCGCCGCAACTGGGCCTGGCGGATCCGGATCGGCCTGCTGCTGGTCATCGCCGCCGTGGCGATGGTGGTGGTGATGCATCACCGCAGCGCCCCCGCCGTGGCCCCTGCCCCGGTGGTACAGCCGGCCCCGGCCGCCGCCCCGGCCCAGCCCGCACCGCCGGAAGATGACGAAGTCCGGGTGAGAATCCAGCCCGCCAAGTAGTGCCGGCCGCTGGCCGGCTG
>NZ_JBFULC010000043.1:0-36743 GCF_056400525.1 Stenotrophomonas sp. P5_A9 | reverse complement strand
CGGCCGGATCATTGCAGAGCCGGCCAGCGGCCGGCACTACCCCCCCCACTGATGGATTTCTACGCACATGCTTGAACAGACACTCGATCACCTGCAGCAGCTCGTGTCCTTCGACACGCGCAATCCGCCGCGTGCGATCACCACCGGCGGCATCTTCGATTACCTGCGCGCCCACCTGCCCGGGTTCAACGTGGAGGTGATCGACCATGGCGACGGTGCGGTCAGTCTGTATGCCGTGCGCGGGACGCCGAAGTACCTGTTCAACGTGCACCTGGATACCGTGCCGGACTCGCCGCATTGGAGCGCCGACCCGCACGTGATGCGGCGCGCGGAGGACCGGGTGATCGGCCTGGGCGTGTGCGACATCAAGGGGGCCGCCGCTGCATTGGTGGCCGCTGCCAATGCCAGCGAGGGCGATGCCGCGTTCCTGTTCTCCAGCGACGAGGAAGCCAACGATCCGCGCTGCATCGCTGCGTTCCTGGCGCGCGGCATTCCGTATGAGGCGGTGCTGGTGGCCGAGCCGACCATGAGCGAAGCGGTGCTCGCGCACCGTGGCATCAGCTCGGTGCTGATGCAGTTCAAGGGCCGGGCCGGGCATGCGTCGGGCAAGCAGGATGCGGCCGCCAGTGCGCTGCACCAGGCGATGCGCTGGGGCAACCGCGCGCTGGACCATGTGCAATCGCTGGCGCATGCGCGCTTTGGCGGGCTGACCGGCCTGCGCTTCAACATCGGGCGCGTGGAAGGCGGGATCAAGGCCAACATGATCGCCCCGGCGGCCGAGGTGCGGTTCGGTTTCCGTCCGCTGCCGTCGATGGACATCGACGCGCTGCTGGCCACCTTCGCCGGGTTTGCCGAGCCGGAGGCCGCGGTGTTCACCGAGACCTTCCGTGGCCCGAGCTTCCCGGCCGGTGACATCGCCGAGGCCGAGAACCGCCGCCTGGCCGCGCGTGACGTGGCCGATGCACTGGAAATCCCGATCGGCAACGCGGTGGACTTCTGGACCGAAGCCTCCTTGTTCTCCGCCGGGGGCTACACCACGCTGGTGTACGGCCCGGGCGACATCGCCCAGGCCCACACCGCCGATGAGTTCGTGACGCTGGAACAGCTGCAGCGTTACGCCGCGTCGGTGCACCGCATCATCGCCCAAGGCGCCTGACGCCATGATCCCGTCGTGGCCTGCCACTGACGGTTCCCCCATCGCGGCCCCGGCCGCCTGTGACGATACCGAAATGCCTTCTTCCCAGCCCCACCGCCAGACCCGTCAAACCATCGTGCGCCTGCTCTCCAGCATGGCCAGCGCGAAGGAGATCAGCCAGTACCTCAAGCGTTTTTCGCAGCTGGATGCCAAGCGCTTCGCCGTGGTCAAGGTCGGCGGCGCGGTGCTGCGCGATGATCTGGATGCGCTGACCTCGTCGCTGTCATTCCTGCAGGAAGTGGGGCTGACCCCGATCGTGCTGCACGGTGCCGGTCCGCAGCTGGACGCCGAGCTGTCGGCGGCGGGCATCGTCAAGCAAACCGTCAACGGCCTGCGCGTGACCTCGCCGGAAGGCCTGGCGATCGTGCGCCGGGTGTTCCAGGCGTCCAACCTGCAGCTGGTCGAAGCGCTGCAGCAGAACGGCGCGCGCGCCACCTCCATCACCGGCGGCGTGTTCGAGGCCGAGTACCTGGACCAGGCCACCTACGGCCTGGTCGGTGAAGTGAAGAAGGTCAACCTGGCCCCGATCGAAGCCAGCCTGCGTGCCGGCTCCATCCCGGTGATCACCAGCCTGGGCGAAACCCGCTGCGGGCAGATCCTCAACGTCAACGCCGACTTCGCCGCCAACGAGCTGGTGCAGGAACTGCAGCCGTACAAGATCATCTTCCTCACCGGTACCGGCGGCCTGCTCGACGAAGAAGGCAAGGTGATCGACTCGATCAACCTGTCCACCGAGTACGACCAGCTCATGCAGCAGCCGTGGATCCACGGCGGCATGCGGGTCAAGATCGAACAGATCAAGGACCTGCTCGATCGCCTGCCGCTGGAGTCCTCGGTGTCGATCACCCGCCCGGCGGATCTGGCCAAGGAACTGTTCACCCACAAGGGCTCGGGCACGCTGGTGCGCAAGGGCGAGAAGGTGCTGCGCGCCACCGCGTGGAGCGAACTTGACCTGCCGCGGCTGAAGCAGCTGATCGAATCCAGCTTCGGGCGTACGCTGGTGCCCGACTACTTCGACCGCACCAAACTGCTGCGCGCCTACGTCAGCGAGAACTACCGCGCCGCCGTGATCCTCACCGACGAAGCCGAAGGTGTGTACCTGGACAAGTTCGCGGTGCTCGATGACGCCCAGGGCGAAGGCCTTGGCCGGGCGGTGTGGAATGTCATGCTGGATGAAACCCCGCAGCTGTTCTGGCGTTCGCGCAACGGCAACCCGATCAACCACTTCTACTACGCCGAATCCGACGGGTGCTACAAGCAGGGCACCTGGAAGGTGTTCTGGTTCGGCGCCGATGGTTTCGAGCGGATCCGCACCTACGTTGAACACTGCGCAACCCGCACCCCGAGCCTGGAGGGCTGAACCCCATGAATCACGCCGATTGGACCAAGGTGCCCACACTTGCCGGCACGCACGCCCGGCTGGAGCCGCTGCAGATGGCGCACATCGACGGTCTGCGCGGCGCGCTGGGCGACGGTGCGCTGTCCCGGCTCTGGTACACCCAGGTGCCGAGCGCCAAAACCATGACCGCCTACGTGCAGGCTGCGCTGCAGGCGCAGGCCGAGGGCAAGGTATTGCCGTTCGCGGTCCTCAACGCTGCCGATGAAGTGGTCGGCACCACCCGTTATTACGGGATGGAAGAGGACGTGCCCCGGCTGAGCATCGGCTACACCTGGTATGGCGAGGCCGCCCAGCGCACCGGCGTCAACACCGAAACCAAGCTGATGCTGCTCACCCATGCCTTCGAGCGGCTGAACTGCCTGAGCGTGGTGTTCGAGACCAGCTGGTTCAATGTCGCCTCGCGCACGGCGATCGCGCGGTTGGGCGCAAAGCAGGACGGCGTGCTGCGCAACCACAAGCGCCACCCCGATGGCACCCCGCGCGACACCGTGATCTTCTCCATCATCGACGCGGAATGGCAGGGCGTGAAGCGCCACCTGCAGCACCGCCTGGACGCACACGCATGAGCACCACGACCTTCTCCGTCGGCATCGTCGGCGCCCGCGGCCACACCGGCGCCGAGCTGATCAAGCTGATCGCCGCGCACCCGAACCTGACGCTGGGCTTTGTATCCTCGCGTGAGCTTGCGGGCCAGCGCGTGGCCGACCACCACACCGACTGGCAGGGCGACCTGCAGTTCGAAAACCTGGACGCCGACGCGGTCGCGGCCAAGGGCGTGGACGCGGTGATCCTGGCATTGCCCAATGGCCTGTCCGCACCGTTCGTCACCGCGCTCGATGCGGCCAGGCCGGACACGGTGATCGTCGACCTGTCGGCCGACCACCGCTTCGAAGGCAGCTGGTACTACGGCCTGCCCGAACTGACCCGGGGCGATTACCTGGGTCAGAAGCACATCAGCAACCCGGGCTGCTATGCCACCGCGATGCAGCTGGCGATCAGCCCGCTGCTCAAGCAGCTGGCCGGCCCGCCCCAGTGCTTCGGCGTGTCCGGGTACTCCGGCGCCGGCACCACCGCATCGGACAAGAACAACCCCGAACTGCTGCGCGACAACCTGATGCCGTACGCGCTCACCAACCACGTGCACGAACGCGAAGTGACCGCGCACCTGCGCGTGCCGGTCGAGTTCATGCCGCACGTGGCGCCGCATTTCCGTGGCATCACCATGACCGTCAACCTGTGGTTGAACGAGACGGTCAAGCGCGAGGACGTGATCGCCCTGTACCAGGCGTACTACGCCCATGAGGCGCTCATCGAAGTGCTCGACGAAGCTCCGTGGGTCAGCCGCATCGCCGGCCGCCACGGCGTGCAGATCGGTGGCTTCGACGTGGCCCCGGGCGGCAAGCGCGTGGTGGTGGTTGCCACCCTGGACAACCTGCTCAAGGGGGCGGCCACCCAGGCCATGCAGAACCTCAACCTGGCGCTGGGCCTGGACGAATTGGCCTCGATCCCGCACTGAACCCTCTCCGCTGCGCACCCGACCACGGTGCGCGCGTACAACCCGGCGGAGCGATTCCGCCTACGGAGCAAGACATGGCAGACCTTCTGTGGCAGAAGCCCGGCGTGGCGGTGGACGCCAAGATCCAGACCTTCCTGGCGGGCGATGATGTGATCCTGGATCGCGCGTTCTTCCTGTATGACGTTGCCGCCAGCAAGGCGCACGCGCAGGGCCTGCAGCACATCGGCATCCTCTCCACCGATGAACTGGATGGCCTGCAGCGCGAGCTGGACGTGTTGGCCGAGGACTTCCGCAGCGGCACGTTCGTGCTCGACGAGCGTTTCGAGGACTGCCACTCGGCGATCGAAGCCCGCCTGACCGAGCGCCTCGGCGATGCCGGCCGTAAGATCCACACCGGCCGCAGCCGCAACGACCAGATCCTGGTCGCCACCCGGTTGTGGCTGAAGGACAAGCTGCAGCAGGTGGCCGGCCTGAGCCGCGAGATCGCCAAGGTCGCGCTCGACCGTGCCGAGGCCGAGAAAGACCTGCCGGTGCCCGGCTACACGCACATCCAGCGCGCCGTGGTGTCCTCGGCGGGCATGTGGTGGGCCGGCTGGGCCGAGGCCTTCATCGACAACGCCATCCGCGCGCACGATACCTTCAACCTCATCGATGCCAATCCGCTCGGCACCGCCGCCGGTTACGGCGTGAACCTGCCGCTGGATCGCGCGCACACCACCGAGGCACTCGGTTTTGCGCGCATGCAGATCTCGCCGATCTATGCGCAGCTCTCGCGCGGCAAGTTCGAGCTGGCCGCGCTGGAAGCACTCGGTGGGGCCACCCTGGACCTGCGCCGCATCGCGTGGGATCTGTCGCTGTTCACCAGTGGTGAGTTCGGTTTCGTGGCGCTGCCGGCGCAATACACCACCGGCAGTTCGATCATGCCCAACAAGCGCAACCCGGACGTGATCGAACTGATGCGCGCCACCCACGCCAGCGTGGCCGCCGCGCGCACCGAGATCGAGCAGCTGCTGTCGCTGCCGTCCGGGTACCACCGCGATCTGCAGAGCAGCAAGGGCGCGATCTTCCACGGCTTCGGCCGCGGCCTGGCCGCGCTGGAACTGCTGCCGGCGCTGCTGGCCAACCTGGAATGGCGTGACGACAAGCTGCGTGCAGCGATCGACTCGGGCATGTACGCCACCGATGTGGCCGTGGAAGCGGCCGTGGCCGGTGTGCCGTTCCGTGAGGCCTACAAAGCGGCTGCAGCGGCAGCGGACACGGCCGGACAGGGGCGCACGCCCGAAGGCAGCCTGGCCGCGCGCGTGTCGCCCGGTGCGGCCGCCGACCTGCGGCTGGACGAGCTGGGCGCCCGCTGGGCCGCACTGGTGTAATCACGACGGCGACCGCGAGGTCGCCGTTTCTTCATCGACGTGCCGGGCGTTGCCCGGCGAAAAGGAAGCCCCATGAAAACCTGTTACCTGGTCCTGGTGAAGCGCACTCCGGCCTTCAGCGATGATGTCGGTGCCGAACACGTTCGTTTCCTCGATGAGCTGCGCGCCCGCGGACAGCTGCTGCTGACCGGCGGCTTCAGCGACAAGAGCGGCGGTGCCTACGTGCTGCAGGACGTGCCCGATCTGGCCGCCGCGCAGGCGCTGGTGGACACCGACCCGCTGCTGGTGCGCGGCAGCGCCACCGCCAGCATCCACGAATGGAACACCCGCTGAGGCCTGCCCACCGATGACCCCGACCGTGCAATCGCCGTTTCCCGAACAGGCCGTGCCGCAGTGGAAGCGTGCCGTGCTCAAGGTGGGCAGCAGTCTGCTGGCCGCCGATGGCGGCGGTCTGTCGCCGCGCCACGCGCTGGGACTGGCGCAGTTCGTGTCGGCCAATGTACTGGCCGGGCGCGAGGTGGTGATCGTCTCCTCCGGCGCAGTCGCCGCGGGACGCGCGATCGTGCCGCGTGCGCTGGAAGCCGGCGCGGCGATGGCTGCCCGCCAGGCGCTGGCCGCGCTGGGCCAGGCGCAGTTGATCGGGCTGTGGCAGCGCTTCTTCGAGCGTCCGGTGGCGCAGGTGCTGCTCACCCACGACGACCTGCGCAACCGTCGCCGCTACCTCAATGCGCGCGCCACCCTCAACGAACTGCTGCGCCTCGGCGCGCTGCCGGTGGTGAATGAGAATGACACCGTGTCGGTGGATGAGCTCAAGCTCGGCGACAACGACAACCTTGCCGCGACCGTGGCGGCGTTGATCGATGCGGACGTGCTGTTCATCGCCACCGATATCGATGGCCTGTACAGCAACGACCCGCGCCGCGACCCGCAGGCGCGCCCGATCCATGACGTGCCCCAACTCACCGGCGAGGTGCTGGCGATGGCCGGTGGCGCCGGCAGCGGGGCCGGTACCGGCGGTATGCACACCAAGCTGGAGGCCGCGGCCAAGGCCGGCCGCGTCGGTATCGACACCTGCCTGTTCAACGGCCGCGACAGCGACGTGGTGCGGGCGCTGGCGCAGGGGCGCCTGTTCGGCACCCGCATCCATGCCGCGCAGACCCGCGTGGCCGCGCGCAAGTACTGGTTGCGGCATGCACCCCTTGAACCCGGCGCGATCCTGGTTGACGACGGCGCCGCCGACGCGCTGCGCGACAAGGGCGCCTCGTTGCTGCCCGGGGGCGTGCGCGGCGCTGAGGGTGACTTCCGTCGTGGCGACATGGTCGAAGTGCGCCTGCGCGATGCCGGTGGCGAGGTGCGGTTGGCGCGCGGCGTGAGCCAGTATTCGGCCAGTGACATCCGCCGCATTGCCGGCCGCCATTCGCGCGATATCGAAGGCGTGCTCGGCTACAACTACGGTGGCAATGTGATCCATCGCGACGATCTGGTGCTGCTGTAAAGCGTAAAAACATCCACGGTAGAGCCACGCCATGCGTGGCTGCGCAGCCGGGCCCCGTTCGACATCCCGCAGCCACGCATGGCGTGGCTCTACCCTGCATCTTCAGAGGACATTGAGATGGTCGCCAGTTCCCCCTCCGACATCCGCGCCCAGGCGCTGGCCTGCCGCAACGCGGCCCAACACCTCGCGCAGCTGTCCTCCACTGCCAAGACGGCGCTGCTGGAGGCGATGGCTGCGGCACTGGAGGCCGATACCGGTGCAATTCTCGCCGCCAATACGCGCGATCTCGAGGCGGCGCGTGAAAAGGGCACCGGCACTGCGATGCTCGATCGCCTGGCGCTCAATCCGCAACGCCTGGCCGGCATCGCTGCCGCGCTGCGCGAGGTCGCCGCGCTGCCCGATCCGGTCGGCAGGGTCACCCGCGATGACGTACGCCCCAACGGTATCCGCGTGCAGAAGGTGCGCGTGCCACTGGGCGTGATCGCGATGATCTACGAGGCGCGCCCGAACGTGACTGCCGATGCGGCCGCGCTGTGCATCAAGGCGGGCAACGGGGTGATCCTGCGCGGCGGCTCGGAGGCGATCCATTCCAACACCGCGATCGCCAGCGCGCTCAAGCGTGCGTTGCGCGAGGCCGGCGTGGCCGATGCCGCCCTGACCCTGGTCGAAGACCTGCGCCGCGAAACCATGCTGGCCCTGCTGCAGCTCAACGACGTGATCGATCTGGCGATCCCACGCGGCGGCGAAGGCCTGATCCGCTTCGTGGCCGAACATGCGCGCGTACCGGTGATCAAGCACTACAAGGGCGTGTGCYATCTGTACGTGGACTGTGCGGCCGATGTGGAGCGTGCGCTGGCGCTGCTGCTGGACGGCAAGTGCAGCCGGCCGTCGGCCTGCAATTCGCTGGAGACGTTGCTGGTGCACGCCGATATCGCCGCGACCTTCCTGCCATTGGCCGATGAAGCGCTGCGCGCGCGTGGCGTGGCGATACGTGCCGACGCGCGCGCGCGGCATTGGCTGACCGATGCCGCGCTGGCCACCGATGACGATTACGCCGCCGAGTACCTGGACCTGATCATCGCCGTAGGCGTGGTCGACGACCTCGAGCAGGCGCTGGCGCATATCCAGCAGTACAGCTCGGACCACACCGAAGTGATCGTCACCGAAGACCCCGTCGCCGCCGAACGCTTCGTGCACGCGCTGCGCTCGGCGGTGGTGATGGTCAACGCGTCCTCGCGCTTCTCCGACGGCGGCGAACTCGGCCTGGGTGCGGAGATCGGCATTTCCACCACCCGCCTGCACGCCTACGGCCCGATGGGCCTGGAAGCCCTGACGGTGGAACGTTTCGTGGTGCGCGGGGAAGGCCAGACCCGAACGTGAGCAGCGCACCCCGGTGGCGGCGGCTCGTCATCGCAGATAGGCGCAACAGGTAGTGCCGGCCGCTGGCCGGCTCCTCCACATCCCACCGAAAGGCAGCCGTCCAGCGGCCGTAGCCGACCCAAAGAGCAGCCGGCCAGCGGCCGGCACTACCGGTGMTCAGATCACCACTGGTCTTCCAGCTTCTGCGGCTTGCACGCCACCCACGAGGCGGTCAGCAGGATCACGGCGCAGACCACCAGGAACCCGAACGGCAGATACCACGCGCCGCTGATTTCATGGAGCCAGCCGAACAGGAACGGTCCCAGGCAGCTGAAGGCGTAACCGACGCCCTGCATGAACCCGGACAACGCCGCCGAGCCGGCCGGGGTGCGGGTACGCAGGTTGATCAGCGTCAGTGCGAGCGGGAACGTGGACGGCCCGATGCCCAGCAGGATCGCCCACAGCCACGGTGCCTTCATCGGCGCGAACAGCAGCCCGGCGAACGCGATCAGGAACGCGGAAAAACCGATCAGCACCAGCGGGAAGGGATTGCGCAGGCGCACTGCCAGCGCGGGCATGGTCAGCGACGGCAGCAGGCCGCACGCGGCGAAGATGGCGACCATGATCCCGCCGAACCCCGGCGTGGCACCGGCTTCCACCACGATGCGCGGCAACCAGGTGAACATCGAGTAGGTCATCAGCGAGGTCATGCCGAACATCAACGTCATGCCCCAGCCCAGCGGCGTGCGCCAGACCTTGCCGTGCGGCTGCGCAGCCGGATCGGCGGCGGAGTCCAGCGGGTCCGGATGCGGGCGGCGGCGGGCCAGCATCATCCACGGCAGCGCGGCAGCCAGGGCAAGGATCGACCAGATGCCGAGCGAGACGCGCCAGCCGGCGCTTTCGGCCAGCGGCACGGCGAGCAGGGCGGGCATCATCGTGCCGATCTGCAGCACGGTGATGTACAGCGTGCTGACGGTGCCGACGCGGTTGGCGAAGTAGCGCTTCACCAGCGGCGGCACCACCACGTTGCCGATGCCCATGCCGGCCAGCGCCACGATCGAGCCGAACAGCAGACTGCCGATACCGCCCGCCATCGAGCGCAGCAGCAGGCCGACCGTAGCCAGGCCCATGGCGAGCAGGGCGGTGCGTTCCAGGCCGATGCGGCGGGCGACCATGGGCGTGGTGACGCCGAACAGCGCGAACGAGGCGGTGGGCAGCATGCCGAGCACGCCGGTCATGGTGGTCCCAAAGCCAAAGGTCTGGCCGAGGAGATCCAGCAGCGGGGTCACCGAGGTGACCGCGGTACGCAGGTTCAGCGCAGCCAGCAGAATGGCGGCAAAGGCCAGGACGCGTCCGTGCAGGAGCGGCGATGCGTGGGGGGCGGCTTGGGTCATGGACATGGATCTCTTGCAGGTGGCGCAACACCGTGGGGCGGATGTGCGGAAACGCCGCTCCCGGCCAGTGGCGGAAGGCGGCGTGGATTCAAGGGCAGGGATGGGGCAGGCCGCGCGCATCCCGAAGGCGGGCATTGTACCCGCGCGGTCTGTCCGGGCGATGAAACGCGGTCACACCTGGCAGGGCCGGGATCGTGGACATGCGGACACGCGGTAAATCCGTCCATGCGGGCTCGTTGAACGCCTCACCGCTCCATGACGGTAGAGCCGAGCCACGCTCGGCTGCTCTCCGCCCGGCAAACGCACGGGCTGCCATAACCGCGGGGGCACGCAGAACGACACATACAAAAAAGCCCGGAGGACGTGAGTCTTCCAGGCTTCAATGTGACCAGTAATTGGTCGGGGAGACAGGATTCGAACCTGCGACCTCTACGTCCCGAACGTAGCGCTCTACCAGACTGAGCTACACCCCGTAAGGAGCCGCCTATTGTAGCCATCCCCGCATTCGGCGGCAAGGGGGATGTTGTATTCACCTTCGGTGCCGTGTTGCCACGGCCCTTTGACACGAACGCCTGGAAATGACGCCTCCAGGCTTCAATGCGACCACCGAAGTGGTCGGGGAGACAGGATTCGAACCTGCGACCTCTACGTCCCGAACGTAGCGCTCTACCAGACTGAGCTACACCCCGAAGGAGCCGACAAGGATACGGTGTGAAGACCGGGCCGGCAACCTTTTTTTACGCTTGCAGCGTCATGCGTTGTCGATGCGGCCGGTCTCGCGGGCTTCAAACCACATGCCGTTGAGGATGGCCACCACCGAGGCAAGGCCGGCGCCGAGGATCCAGGCGAAATACCACATGGTCAATCTCCTATGTACGGGGTAGGTGCCGACGCAGGGCCGGCACACGGGGCATCAATACGCGTTGGGGTTGTTGCCCATTTCCTCGGCGGTCGTCTTGCCCTTCATCACCCGGTAGACCCAGGTCGTGTAGGCCAGGATGATCGGCAGGAAGATGGCCGTGGCCAGCAGCATGATCCACAGCGTGAGATGGCTGGACGAGCTGTCCCAGACGGTCAGGCTGGAGATGGGCTGGCTGGAGGAGGGCAGCAGGAACGGGAAGATCGCAAAGCCGACGGTGAGGATGATGGCGGCGATGGAGGCACCCGAGGCGATGAACGCCAGGCCGCCGCGACGGGCCCGCAGCAGTACCGCACTGGCCAGTGCACCCAGCAGGCCGACGAGCGGGAACACCAGGGTCGCCGGCATGGTGCTGTAGTTGCGCAGCCAGCCCCCGGCGACGGTGCCCAGTTCGGCGGTCTTCAACAGCGGGTTGGTCGGGCCATCGGTGACCACCTGCGAGGTGATCTGATAGCCCGGCAGACCGAAGGCGACCCAGACGCCGGCAGCGGCGAACAGCACGAAGCTGATCAGCGCGGCGACGCTGCCATAGCGGGCCGAACGTTCGGCCACCGGGCCGTCGGTCTTGAGCACCAGCATGGCCGCACCGTGCGACACCAGCATGGCCACGCTGACCAGCCCGGCGACCAGTGCGAACGGATTGAGCAGGCCGAAGAACGAGCCGGTGTAGAAGATGCGCATGCTGTCATCGAAGTGGAACGGCACGCCGACCAGCACGTTGCCCACCGCCACGCCGGCGATCAGGCCCGGCAGCAGGCCACCGACGAACAGCACCCGGTCCCAGTTGTCGCGCCAGCGCTTGCTGGGCATCTTGCTGCGGTACTTGAAGCCGACCGGGCGCAGGATCAGCCCGAACAGCATCACAAACACTGCCAGGTAGAACCCGGAGAAGCTGACCGCATACAGCGGCGGCCATGCGGCGAAGATCGCGCCGCCGCCGAGCACCAGCCAAACCTGGTTGCCTTCCCATACCGGGCCGACGGTGTTGATCACCAACCGGCGTTCGTCATCGGTGCGGGCCACGAAGGGCAGCAGCGTGCCCACCCCGAGGTCGAAACCGTCCATGACTGCCCAGCCGACCAGCAGGATGCCGAGCAGCAGCCACCAGATCACGCGGAGCGTGGTGTAATCAAGTGCAATGAAGTCCATCTGGATTCTCCTGCCTCAGGCCTGGCCGGGGGCGGCAACAACGGGGGAAACGGGGCGGATGTCAGCCTGCAGCGAGGGCAGGATGTCGTCCGGACCCTTGCGGATCGCCTTGAGCATCAGCTTGACCTCGATCACCAGCAGCACCGTGTACAGCGCGGTGAACACCGCCAGCGTGGTCAGGATCTCGTGCAGTGCCAGGCCCGACGCTGCATAGAAGGTGGGCAGCACGCCATCCACCGCCCACGGCTGGCGGCCGTACTCGGCCACGAACCAGCCGCATTCGATCGCAATCCACGGTGCCGGCAGCGACCACACGGCCAGCTTCAGGAACCAACGCTTGTCCTGGAAGCTGTTGCGGCAGGAGAAGTAGAAGGCCACCGCGAAGAACGCGATCAGGTAGAAGCCCAGGCCCGCCATGATGCGGAAGGTCCAGAACAGCGGGGCAACGCGCGGCACGGTATCCATCGCGGCCTTGGAGATTTCCTCCGGGGTGGCGTTGAGGATGTCCTCGCGGTAACGCTTGAGCAGCAGGCCATGGCCCAGGTCCTGCCAGTGGCGGTCGAACATCTCGCGCGCTTCAAGATCGTTCTTGTCCTTGCGCACGCGCTCCAGCGCACCGTAGGCCAGCTGGCCACCGCGGATGCGGTTCTCCGCACGACCCACCAGTTCCAGGATGCCGGGAATCGGCTGGTCCAGCGAACGGGTGGCGATCAGCCCCATCAGGTACGGGATCTTGATCGCGTAGTCGTTGGTGTGGGTGGTCTGGTTGGGAATGCCGAAGGCGGTGAAATCAGCCGGGGCACGCTCGGTTTCCCACATCGCCTCGATCGCGGCCAGCTTCATCTTCTGATGTTCGCTGGCGGCGTAACCGCTCTCGTCGCCCAGCACCACCACCGACAGCGACGACAGCAGGCCGAACGCCGCAGCCACCGCGAACGAGCGGCGGGCCATGTCCCGGTGCTTGTTGCGCAGCAGGTACAACGCGCTGATGGACATGACGAAGATCGCGCCGGTCACGTAGCCGGCACTGACGGTATGCACGAACTTGGCCTGCGCTACCGGGTTGAACAGCACCGCGGCGAAGTCCACCACTTCCATGCGCATCGTTTCCGGGTTGAATACCGCACCGGTCGGGTTCTGCATCCAGCCGTTGGCGATCAGGATCCACACCGCCGACAGGTTGGTGCCCAGTGCCATCAGCCAGGTCACGGCCAGATGCTTCACCGGGGTCAGGCGCTTCCAGCCGAAGAAGAACAGACCGATGAAGGTCGCTTCCAGGAAGAACGCCATCAGGCCTTCAATGGCCAGCGGTGCGCCGAAGATGTCGCCGACGTAGTGGCTGTAATACGACCAGTTCATGCCGAACTGGAATTCCATCACCAGGCCGGTGGCCACGCCGATGGCGAAGTTGATGCCGAACAGCGTGCCCCAGAACAGGGTCATCTGCCGCCAGACCTGTTTACGGGTCATGACGTACACGCTCTCCATGATGGCCACCAGGAAGGACAGGCCAAGCGTGAGCGGTACGAAAAGGAAGTGGTACATCGCGGTCAGAGCGAATTGCAGCCGCGACAGTTCTACGACTGTCGAATCAATCATGGCCTGGCTACCTCGTTGGGTTTTGCCGTTTCAGGTGGCGGGAAGGGGGTCTACGGGATGAATTCTGTGACCTGCAACTTCAAACAGCCTTGATTCAGATCAATGTACAAACCCGGCGGCGAAGGAATCGTATGCCCCCGGGCACGCTGCGACCGCTTGCCGCACGGGTGCCATGCCGGCACCCACTACAATCGACTGGAACTTCCCTGTGTCCCCCTGTGATCCCACGTGAGCATACGCCCCGAAGCCACTGCTGTTGAGACCACCGCCCTGCGTCGGCAGCGCCTGCTGTGGCTGGGCAGCCTCGGCGCGGCCGCGCGCGGGCGCCAGCGCTGGGCGGCGGCGTGCATCTGCGTATCCGGGGCGTTGCTGATCGGCCAGGCCGCCGCCATCGCCTGGCTGATCCAGGCGATTCTGGTCGAACACCGGCCACTGGCCAGCGCCACCCCGGTGCTGGTAGGTCTGCTGGGGGTGTTGACGGTGCGCGCGCTGCTGGCCAGCGCCACCCAGGCTGCCGCGGGCGACGTCGCCGATGCCGCCCGGCTGGCCCTGCGTGAACGGGTGTATCGGCGGCTGCTGGCGCGGGGCCCACTGTGGTTGCGGCAGCAGCGCACGGGCGAGCTGGGTGAGCTGATGCTGACCCATGCCGATGCGATCGAGAATTATTACGGCGGCTACCAGCCGGTGCGGATCGAGGTGGTGGTGGTGCCGCTGCTGATACTGCTGGCCGTGGCCTGGACCGACTGGGTAGTGGCGTTGATCCTGCTGTTCACCGCGCCATTGGTGCCGTTCTTCATGATGCTGGTCGGGTGGGGCGCCGAAGCGGCCGGACGCGCGCAGCTGGGCGAGCTGGCGCGGATGAGCGGGCACTTCGCCGACCGCATCAAGGGCCTGGGCCTGCTGCGCCTGTACGGCCGTGGTGAGGCCGAGCTGGACGGCGTGGCTGCCGCGGCCGAAGGCGTGCGCGAGCGCACCATGAAAGTGCTGCGGATCGCGTTTCTGTCCTCGACCGTGCTGGAATTTTTCGCCTCGGTGAGCGTGGCGATGGTCGCGCTGTACCTGGGCCTGAGCTACCTGGGCCTGATGTCGTTGCATGCGCAGGTGCCCACGCTGGGCGTGGGCATGTTCTGCCTGCTGCTGGCGCCGGAGTTCTACGCACCGCTACGGCGCCTGGCCGCGCATTACCACGATCGCGCCAATGCACTGGCCGCTGCTGCCGAGGTGGAACGCCTGCTCGGCGAACTCCCGCCAGCCACCGATGCCGGCGATGCGCGGGCCGCCGTGCCGCGCGCGCCGGAGCTGCTGGAGCAGCACGCGCCACCGGTGGTGGTGCGCGACCTGGTGCTGCGCCCCGTGGGGGCGCAGCACGATGTGATCCAGCAGCTGTCGTTCCAGATCCAGGCCGGCCAGCGCCTGGCGCTGGTCGGCCCCAGCGGCAGCGGCAAGAGCACGCTGCTCGAAGCACTGGCCGGCTGGCTGCCACCGCAGTCGGGCAGCATCGTGCTGCGTCCTGGCATGGACGTCGGCTATGCAGGACAGCGCCCGTACCTGTTCCACGGCAGCATCGCCGACAACCTGCGCCTGGCCGACCCCGGCGCCACCGATGCGCACCTGCGCGCGGTAGCGGAGGCTGCGCAGGTGATGCGCTTTGCCGCCGGCTTGCCCAAGGGGCTGGACACGGTGATCGGTGAGCGCGGCTTTGGTCTGTCCGGTGGCGAAGCGCGCCGCATCGGGCTGGCCCGGCTGCTGTTGCGCGACCCGCACCTGCTGCTGCTCGACGAGCCGACGGCCTTCCTCGATGCCGACACCGAAGCCGACCTGCTGCGTACCCTGGCCGCGTTCGCGCGTGGTCGCTGCGTGGTGATCGCCACCCATAGCGAGGTGGCGATGCGCTGGGCCGATACGCGGCTCACCCTGAGCGCCACCGGTACGTCGGTGACCACCACGGAGACCTCGGCATGAGCACGCAACGTCCCCCGCGCGCCGCTGCCGATTCGCTGCGTTCGGTGTTCACCCGCCAKCGCGGCCGCCTGCTGCTGACCGTGCTGCTGCTGTGGACCACGATGCTGGCCGGCACCGCGCTGCTCGGTCTGTCCGGTGGCTTCCTCACGGCGGCCGCGCTGGCCGGCGCGGCCGGGCTGGGCAGCGGCTTCAACTTCTTCTCGCCGTCGGCGGGCATCCGTGGCCTGACCATGGCGCGCATCGCGTCGCGCTATTTCGAAAAACTGGTCGGCCACGATGTCACCCTGCGCATCGCGCGCGATCTGCGCGTGTGGTTCTTCCGTCGCGCGCTGCCGTTGGCACCGGCGCGGTTGGCCGGCGTGCGCACCGGCGAGCTGCTGGCCCGGTTGATGTCGGACATCGGCGAAGTCGACGGTCTGCTGGTGCGTGCGATCGGGCCATTGCTGGCACTCGGTGGGATATCGCTGGTGGGCGTGGTTTCGGCAGCCCTCATCCATCCGCCGGCCGCGCTGCTGCTGGGCGCGCTGGCGTTGCTGATCGGTGTCGGCGTGCCGTGGCTCACCGTGCGCGGTGCCGGTGAGCAGGAGCGCGACCGCGCGCTGCACCGCGCGCAGCTGCGTGCGCAGTCCTTCGAAGGCCTGGAAGGTGCAGCCGACCTGACTGCGCTGCAGGCGCGCGAGCACTGGAACCTGCGCGTGTTGGTGGCGGCCAAGCAGCTGAAATCGCGCGACCGGCGTCGGCGCTGGCGGTTGATCGGCGGCAATGCGCTGCATGGCCTGTGTGCCGCTGTCGGGCTGGTGGCAATGCTTTGGCTGGCGTTGCATGGCGTTGAAACCGGCGCCATCGATGCAGCGCTCGCGGCCGGGCTGGTGTTCCTCACCGTGGCCCTGCTGGAGCTGTGGGCGGGCATTGGCCTGGCCTGGCAGTCGTGGTTGTCCGGGCGCGTGGCGGCCGGGCGCCTGGAGCAGATCGTGGAGCAGGCGCCGGGCGTGACCGAGCCGCTCGACCCGGTGGCGATGCCTGCACAAGCGGCCACGGTGAGCTTCGAGCACGTCGTCTTCCGTTGGCCGGACCAGGCGCGCGTGCTGCTGGACGGCGTGCAACTCCAGCTGCGCCCGGGCGAGCGCATCGCCATCGGTGGCGACAGTGGCAGCGGCAAGACCACGCTGTCCTCGCTGCTGCTGCGGCTGTGGGACCCGGAAGCGGGCTATGTGCGTTACGGCGGCATCGATATCCGCCAGTTCCGTCAGGCCGACTGGCACCGGCAGATCGCCTGGTTGCCGCAGAACGCGCCGGTGTTTGCCGGCAGCATTGCCGACAACCTGCGCCTGGGCGATCCGCAGGCCAGTGATGCACGCCTGTGGCAGGTGCTGGCCGATGTGCGGCTGCTCGGCTGGGCCGAGCAGCTTGGAGGCCTACAGGCGTGGGTCGGCGAGAACGGCGCCACGATGTCGGCGGGACAGGCGCGCCGGCTGGCACTGGCGCGCGCATTCCTGCGGGAGTCGCCGATCCTGCTGCTGGACGAGCCTACCGAAGGCCTGGATGTGGATACCGCGCATGCATTGCTGCATGACATGGTGGCTGCACTGGGTCATCGGAGTCTGCTGATGATCACCCACGATGAATTGCCTGAGGGCATCGTGCACCGGAGTTATCGCTTGCACGGGGGGCAGTTGCGGTAGGGGGGCCGAAAAGCAGGTCTTGACGCTTGCTGGCATGACGGACAGTCGATTGCAGGACGGATTGCCGACCCTGCAGCGGCCGCCTGGATTCGCCGGCAATGGCCCCGCCATGGAGCAATGTATGGCTCCGCAGTCGGGCGTGTTCTTGGCAGGCGATCCAGGTATGCCGTGTACGACATTGCCAGGGCCCGTTGAACAGCGCCGCGAACTCGATCTCGCGCGCGCATGAAGCGAACGCATCGCACCGCTCCCCGGGTTACCGCCAGCCCGCTGCAACAGCGCACACACCTGCACGGTTCCTGGGCGACAGAGCCGTCGCCCAGGAAAAACTCCCCGCAGGTCAGGGCATCAGCCAGACCCGGATCAACGACACCAGCTTGTCCACGTCGAGCGGCTTGGCGACGTAGTCGTTGGCACCGGCCTGGATGCATTGCTGCTGATCGTCAGGCATCGCCTTGGCGGTGAGGGCGATGATCGGCAACTTGGCGAAGCGGCCGCCCTGTCGAATCTCCCGCGTCGCGGTCAGCCCGTCCTTGACCGGCATCATGATGTCCATCAGCACCAGGTCAATGGGTGCCGGGCCCGCGACCGCGGCGGTCAGGGTGTCGATGGCTTCCTGGCCGTTGCGTGCGATGGACACCTTGCAGCCATGTGGCTCAAGCACGTTCATCAGCGCGTAGATGTTGCGGACATCATCCTCGACGATGAGCACGCGGCGACCTTCCAGTGCCGTGTCCCGGTGTTGCGCCGTGCGGATCATGCCCTGCTTCGATTCGGGTAGATCGCTGACCACCTGGTGCAGGAACAGCGTGACTTCATCGAGCAGGCGTTCGGGTGAGCGCGCGCCCTTGATGATGATCGAACTGGAGTAGCGGCCCAGTCGCACCTCTTCGGCGGGCGACAATACCCTGCCCGTATAGACGATGATCGGCGGCAGCGCATGCGGGCTCTGCTCGCTGAGCATCTCGAGCAGCTCGAATCCCGATGCATCGGGGAGCGTCAGGTCCAGCACCATGCAGTCGAACGTATGCTGTGCCAGCGCCTGGATGCACTCGGCCGCCGAGCGCGCGCCGATCGTCTTCACGTCGGCCAGGCCCAGCAGCTCGCGTACCGCATCCAGCTGGACGGCGTCATCCTCGACCACCAGGACCAGACGCGGACGCTGCGACAGCCGGCGCTCCAGGGAGAGCAGCACGTCGGCCAGTTCCTCGCGGGTGGTCGGCTTGCCGAGATAGCCCACCGCACCGAGCGACAGCGCCTTGCGCGAATGATCCATCGCCGAAATCACGTGGATGGGAATATGCCGTGTGCGCATATCGTGTTTGAGCACGTCGAGCACCGACAGCCCCGATTGGTCGGGCAGGCCGACGTCCAGCACGATGGCGTGCGGAAGCTCCGCACGCGCGGCGGCCAGCGCCTCGCTCGCGGTGTGCGCTACCTGCGCGCGGAAGCCCATTTCACTGGCAAGGTCGCTGACAATCTGACTGAAGGCGAGGTCGTCCTCTACGATCAGGATCAGGCCCCGTCCGTTGTTGCTCACCGTTGCGCCTGCATCGCTTGGCGGGCGCGTGGGAAGCGGTGCGGGTCTGGCATCCTGATGCGGGGCAGGGCGGATGGCGGCGGACGTGGCGCGCGCGGGCGCCGCCGTCGGGCCTGCCAGCCGCGCCGCGACCACCAGCCGGAAACAGCTGCCGTTGCCGGGCTCGCTTTCCACGGTGATGTCGCCGCCAAGCAGTCGTGCGAGCTCCTGCGAAATGGACAGCCCCAGGCCCGTGCCGCCGTAGCGCCGGCTGATCGATCCGTCAGCTTGCTGGAAGGCCTCGAAGATGCGCGTCTGCTGCTCGGGCGCGATGCCGATGCCGCTGTCGGTCACCGAGAACGCCACCCGGCCGTCGGGCGCCGCCGCCGCCGATACGGTCACGCCACCGGTGTCGGTGAATTTCAACGCGTTCGACAGGAGGTTCTTGAGGATCTGCTCGATGCGCTGGCGATCGGATTCCACCACCTGTGGGCAGTCGGCCGTCATCGATACGTCCAGTGACAGGCCCTTTTCGCTGGCAACCGGGCCGAGCAGTGCGGCGATGTCCGCCAGCAGTTTCTCCACGCCAAAGCGCTCGGCATGCACCTCGATGTGCCCGGCTTCGATCTTGGACAGATCGAGGATCTCATTGATGAGGTTGAGCAGGTCGCTGCCGGACGCATGGATGGTCCGCGCGAACTTCACCTGTTCCGCGCTGAGGTTGCCGTCGCGGTTGTCGCCCAGCAACTTGGAAAGAATGAGTGCGGAATTGAGCGGCGTGCGCAGCTCGTGGGACATGTTGGCCAGGAACTCGGACTTGTACTGGCTGGCGCGCTGCACCTTGTGCGATTCGGCCACGATGGCAGCGTTGGCGCGCGCGAGCTTGTCGCGCTCTTCTTCAAGCTGCTGCGACTGGTCGAACAACTGGTTGTTGGTCTGTTCCAGTTCGGCCTGCTGCTCCTCCAGCTCGTGCTGGGAGCCGCGCAACGCACGGCTCTGTTCCTCCAGTTCCTCGTTGGAGACCCTCAGCTCCTCGCTCTGCACCTGCAGCGCCTCGGACTGTCGCTGCGTCTGCGCCAACAGCTCGGTCAGCTTGGCCCGGTAGGCCGCTGATCGCAGGGCGACCGCCATGTCCCCGGAGGCAAGCTCGAGCAGTTCGACGACGTCGGCGGGCACCGCACCGAAGAAAGCCAGCTCGATCACGCCGCTCACCTCGCCCTCGTGGATGCTCGGGGCGATGACCAGGTGGCGAGGCTGGGCGTGACCCAGTCCCGAGCCGATCGTGAAGTAGCCCGGTGGCACATCCGACACGACAAGCGCGCGCTTCTCGTCCACCGCGCGGCCGAGCAGGCTTCCGGCGCCGCGCAGCCCGTCGGTGCCGTCCGGCGCTGACGCGGTGCCCACCGCGCCGATCTGCCGGAAGCCGGCGGCCCCAGGCACGAACAACATGCCCGCCTCGGCGCCGGTGAAGCGCGCGAGGAAGCCCAGGCTGGCGCGTGCAAGTGCGCCGCTGTCCAGGTCGCCGCCGGTCGCCGTGGCCAGCTCAAGCCGGCCCCGCTGCAACCAGGCATCCCGTTCGCGTGCCCGCGAATGGCGGCGGAGCAGGACGGCGATGAAAATCGTCAGCACACTGCCCAGCACGGCACTGGCCGCGCCCGAGGTCAGCGCCGCGCTGTAAGCCGATTCCATCTCCGTAAGGCGCCGGGCGCGCTTTTCCAGTTCGATGGCGCCCATGGCGGCCAAGCGCGCGCGAATGTCGTCCATGGCCGCCTTGCCGCGATTGGAGCCGACCACAGCCAGGGCAGGTTCCAGCCCTTGCGTGCGGCGCAGCTCGATCGTTTCACGCAGTTCGTCCAGCTTGTCCTGGACCCGACGCCCCAGCAGCTTGAGTCGGTCCGCTTGCGCAGGGTCGTCCACAAAGGCCTTTTCCATGGCCTCCAGCCGAGTGCTGGCAACCGCCAGTGCCGTTCGATAGGGTTCGAGGTAGCTGTCGTCCCCGGTCAGCAGATAGCCGCGTTGGCCGGTTTCGGCGTCCTGTACCGCCGAGAGCACATCGCCCAGGGCGGTCATCGTCTCCTGGGAGCGGATCACCAGGGCGCTGCCCTCTCGAATGGTGCGGATGTTCTTGCCCGCCAGGAACCCGCTGCCGAGGAAGAAAAGCATGACCACCAGCAACGGCAGCAGTATGCGCAAGGCGGCGCCGGCCGGGGTGGCAACGCGGGGTTTGGGCGTGGAGGTCATGGGCTGGCAAGAAGGTGGATGCAACCGTTCAGTTTATCACGCTGCCGGACGGCGCAACCCGCTGACCGGCCACCCACAACCTGACGGTGGCTGGGGCAGAAACGTTGCGACATTTGTAAGGCCGCTGCGAAACACCGCAGGACCTCGACAAGGCTCGCGGGTGCAGCCCGGGAACTGATGGGCAGGCGTGGCATCGACGCAGTGATTCAACCCTGGCCCCCGATCCTGGCGACCGCATCATCAAGGTGATCCCGGTTGGCGAGCAGGGCAACTGCCGCATGGCTGTGCACTGCCACCGCAGGCATGTCTGCAAGCCGTCGCGCCACCCAAAATGTACTTCCTGATGCCTGACACCTGTCACTTGTCCCGGGCTGGCGCAAAGCGAGAATGGACCCACTCCCGCACGGCGTTACATGGCCGGCACCCGCCCACCTCAAGGAATTTCCCGTGATCATGCTGCAGCAACTCATTTCGAATACCCCTGTGTGGGTCTGGGGGCTTCTGGTCTTTCTGATCACGCGCGGCGTCGCTGCGATGAAGCCCGCCGAAGCCTCGCTCACGAAGCTGGCCATCGTGCCGGCCCTCTTCACCGCTTGGGGCCTGTGGTCGATAAGTGGCCGTTTCGGCGGCGCCTGGGAAGCATGGGGCGAATGGCTGGTTGGCATCGGCGCGGGCGCAGTCCTGGGGTGGATGCTGCTGCGGCGGGCAACGCTCACCATGAACACCTCAACGGGGAAGTTGTGGCGCAGCGCGGACTACAGCCTGCTGCCGCTGCTGCTGGTCACGTTTGCGGTGAAGTACGGTTTCGAAGTCGCGCTTTCCGCGTCCCCTTCGCTGAGCGCCGACGGCATGTTCCGCGCCGCTTACCTGCTGCTGTCGGGTGGGTTCACCGGCATCTTCATTGGCAAATACTGGYGGTACCTGCGCGCAGCGGGCGTTGTCACGCCGCGCAGGAAGCTGGAAGCGGCGGGCTGAAGGCAAGACGGGCGTATGCGATGTGATGCCTGAGACGACCAGACGCGTCCTGCGTCTGGTCGTTCGCGCTGCCAAGCCCGGGGAACAGCGCGGGCTGAGCAAGCACGGCATGTCGGCCGCCGTGCCGGGGCCCGCCATTCTTCACGCGCCCTCCACGTCTTCCAACTTCAGCTGAAGCCTTTTCATGGACGCAACAAAAAGGCCGCTATATTCCGGGTACCCCAGACGAAAGGAGGGTGTGCAATGTCCTTAACCCAGCAGCATCTGAAAATGGTTCGTACGCTCGGCATCGCGATTGTCGCCACCGTGGGACTTAGTTCCTGCGCCACCTACAAAAACGAATTTGCATCGATCAACTCCCGCCTCGATCAACTTGACACCAAGGTGCAGGGCGCGGCGCAGAGCGCCGAATCGGCGAACCAGTCCGCGCAGCAGGCCAACCAGCGTCTGGATCAAATTGAAGGCCGCGTCCAGCAGCTCGAACAGGCACCCCGTCGCAAGCCGCGCGGTTAATCGTTCTTTGGCACGCGGTCAGAAGCACAAGTTTTGAAGAGCATCTGAATCGGGAACCGGTGGCCGTTGCGGCCACCGGGCTCCTTTGATCACGACGTCTGCATTCCACGGAGTTGTCCCATCCATACGTACTTATCCCCTGCATTCCGGGCCGCCTGTGGCGCACTGGCCATGGCGCTCGCGTTGGCGACCGTCGGTGCGGCCAGCGCCGAGGATGCGGCCGCGCAGCCGGTAGCTGCCATTGATGAGCTTCCACAAGGCCAGGAAGTGTCCGACACCGTGATCGAACTGGCGGGCTGGGTTGTCGCCAGCAAGGACAGCCAGGGCTATCCGTTCGCGATCATGGACAAGGCTGCTGCGCAGATCCTCATATTCGGCGGTGATGGTCGGCTTCGCGGCGCAGCGCCTGCGCTGTTTGGCTCGGCCACCGGCGATCATTCGGCCCCCGGCGTCGCCGGCCTCGCGCTGCGCGAAATTCCAGGCCGCGATCGCACCACGCCCGCCGGTCGCTTCGTGGGTGGCTATGGTCCGTCCATCGACGCCGGGCGCGTGCTGTGGGTGGACTACGACTCGGCCGTTTCCATCCATCCCACGCCGCCTGGCACGCCGGCCGAAAAACGTGCCGAACGCCTTGCATCGCCTACGCCGGACGACAACCGCGTCACCCACGGCTGCATCAACGTGTCGTCGGAGTTCTACGAGCGCATCGTCCGGTCCACGTTTGAACGCGGCGGGGTGTTCTACGTGTTGCCGGACAAGGCGTCGCTGGCGGAGACGTTCCCGGAGTTCGCGAAAAGTCGCGCGACCGCGCAGCGCGAAGAAGGTAAGCGCGAACGCTCTGCAGGGAAGTAAAGGACGCTGGGCCTGGCCCAATCCATGGGCCTCCCTGCAGTGAGGGAACCGCCGGGTGCATTGATTGGTGCCCGCGTTGCCAGCTGCTTCCAGCAGCCAATGCGCGAACGCCTGCAATGGACCGGCAGCCAGACTGATCGGTTCGTGTAGAACGAGGCAGAAGATCTTTGAAGCGCGCCTGGGGTGCGGCCAAGGCGCGACCAGTCGCCCCTGCGCCAGCTCGGCATCCACATAAAGCCGCTGTATTAGCGCAATGCCGAGGCCCGCCAGCGCTGCTTCAATCACCCATCGCGTGCAGATCGTAGCGCGCGCCCACTGCGGGATTGGTGAGGGGCACGCCGGTCTCCTGTGCGTAGCTTTGCTAGGCGTCTGGGCTTTGTCGCCTGTGCAGGCGTGGCAACGTCTCCAGCGCAGGCAAACGCTTGCGCCCGCCGAGCAGCGAGGGATGGCAGACCGGTAACAGCACCTCCTGCAGCAGCGGATAGGTCCGCATGCCCGCCCAGGCCGGGTGGTCGAAGTGCACGGCGGCATCGAAGCCGCTTCCCGCCAGCGCAAACCGCTCGGTGCGTTGGGCAAGGTGCACGGTGATGTTGGGATGCGTCCGGGTAAAGCCGGCGAGGCGGGGGATGAGCCACCGTATCCCGAATGTCGGCGTTACGGCAATGTCCAGGCTCGCCGCGTTCTCCGGCTGTCCCATCAGATATTGGTTGTCCCGGTCCAGGCGGTCCGCCACTAGCGGACCTGGGCGGCGTAGCGCCCGCCATTTGGCAGCAGGCGGATACGCGTTTCCAACGCGTTTGAACAGCGATACCCCTGGAAGGACTGCAGTCGGCCGATCTGGCGGCTGATGACACCTTCGGTCAGGGAAAGTACGAAACGCCAACCAATTGGATACCCAGCGCCAAACAAACTGGACAGCGACGCCCAATGAATTGGACAACGCCGCCAAACGAACTGGACGGTGGCGGCAAGCTGGACACCGAGGGAGTTTGAACCGCCTCAGTGGTCGCGATGAAACGATGGTGTGGGGACGCGTTTCTGGCGTAATGATGTGCGAGGCGACTACGGTGCGCTCTGGGGGAGCTTGGCTTCGCGCGCATCCACCGCGTGGGAAATGGCTCCGACATCACGTACGACGGCCTTTGCTCGCTGTAGCCGGTGTACGATCAGGGGATCAATACCGAAGCCGCATCGCAGCATGTTCAATCTGGAGAGCTCCGCGTGAATGAYGGTGCGAAAGCCAAGGTCCTGTTCCGGGTTCCCGACGGCGAGGGCGGCGCAAACATCGAGACGCTTTGGGCGACCCCGCTCGGGGAGGATCGCTACCAACTTGATAATTCCCCGTTCTATGCCTATGACGTCTCATGGCAGGACGCGGTTTTCGCCCCCGTGGACCATGAGGAAGGACGACCCACTTTCGAATCCATCGTCGTGAAGTCAGGAAATCGCACCGTTCGCGTCATATTTGATCCACCCGTCTCTCCAGGCAACGCCTCAGACGATGTTCTTCAAGGTCTGGTAGCCCTTGGGTGCAGCTATGAGGGCGCCAAGGCCCGATACATGGCAGTGAATATTCCTGCCGAGATCGATCTTCAGGCGGTGTGTGATTACCTCATTCATCATGAGGCACAGTGGGAGCACGCGGACCCAAGCTATGCCGCGATGTATCCGGAGGGGTAGTGTGCGTCGTGGAGCCCACGTGAAGGCGTGGGTAGCGGTGCATCGGTACTTTGGCGTTGCGCGCTTCCGGCCGGAAGCCGGGACCCCAGCCTGGACGGCTGGCACAGCGGTGCTTACAGTGCGTTTTCGACCCGCGTTGGCGCACGCCTGAATGGACCTACTTCTGCAGGTTGAAGACTGTTTCGTTAGGCGGAGCATGGGCGTATCACGCTGACGGTGAACGAGCGGCCGGTGGTGGACCTGGGCGATGACAGGGATCGGAGGAGATGGTGCAGCACCGGCATGGCTGGCGCTGTAGTCGGTTTGGTGGGAATTGAAGGTGGTGCAAGCGTCTTGTGTGGTCGGGCGCCGTTGGAAGTGGCGCCCCATTACTGCGCTAGCCACGCATGGCGTGGCTCTACCCGGCGATGTTCCGGATCAGCCATGTCAGCGCGATCAGGTTGATCGCCACCGCCACCCAGAACACTCCTTGGAACGATGTCTTGCGATTCTTGTGGCGCAGCACCGACTGCGCCAACAAGGCGCCGGGCCAGCCGCCGAACAAGGCAAGCAGTTGCAGGGTTTTCTCAGGGGTGCGCTGCCGGTCGTTACGCGCAGCGCTTTTGTCGTGCCAGTAGAACAAATAGGTCACGCCGCTGACGCCCAGATACGTGGCGGGCAACCACATGGGCCAGTGCATCCACGCCGAGAGCCCAGCGATGCCAGCGAGGAACAGCAGTGCGACGGTTTTGCGAGGGATAATATCGCGACCCTTCCGCTCGGCGGCAGGGGTACCGCGCGTTCCGCCACGCTGCAGCGCAAAGCGCACCTGTGTGGCATTGCGGCGCCCCTGGGCATCGCGCTGAACCTCGTACGTAATGACATCGCCAAGCGCTGGGCGTCGATCGCGCGCCGCAAATGCGCGGATATGCACGAAGCAACGCTCACCTCCACCATTGGGCTGCACGAAGCCGAACCCGCGTGCGTCGTCCCACTCGCTTAGCTTTCCCTGCAGTCGCATGTCTGTCCTTAGAGCGCGGAAAGGRACTCGCCCACCGCCGGCCCGAACCGCGCGAAATCCACCAGGAACGCATCGTGCCCCTGCGGTGAATCCAGCCCGATGAAGCGCGCGTCGGCGCCACCGGCGCGCAGGCCGTCGGCAATCTGTTGCTGCTGCTGCACCGGGAACAGAATGTCGGTGTTGGCGCCGATCGCCAGCGCCTTGTCGACCTGGATCTTCGCCAGTCCGGCGAGCACGTCGCCGTCGGCGTATTCGGCCAGGTCGAACCAGTCCATCGAGCGGCTCAGATAGAGGTAGCAGTTGGGATCGAAGAAGCGCACGAAGCGGCGCGCGTGGCCTTCCAGGTAGCTTTCCACCTGGAATTCCAGGCCGAACGGGTCATCGTCGGCCTGGTCCGAATCCAGCCGCACGCGGCCGAAGCGACCGTCCCATTCCAGCGCGGAGCGGTAGGTGATCACCCCCAGCTTGCGCGCCATGCGCATGCCCGATTCCGGGTAGCTGTCGTCGCTGTAACGGCCGAGATCCCACTTGGGGTCCAGCCGGATCGCCTCGCGCTGCAGCGAGCGGATCGCGATCGAGAACGGCAGCGCCTGCGCACTGCCGGAAATGTTGATGTGGCTGCGCGCGATGCCCGGGTGCAGCAGCAACACGGCCAGCGCGGTCATGCCGCCCATCGAGTTGCCGATCACGCAGGCCAGCTCGGCAATGCCCAACGCACGCACCACCTCGACCGCAGCACGCGCGCCGTCTTCGATCGACAGTTCAGGGAACTGCAGGCGGTACAGCGCGCCGGTGGCCGGGTCGATGCTGGCCGGTCCCGTGGAGCCCTTGCAGCTGCCCAGCGAGTTCACGCAGACCACGAACCAGCGCTCGGTATCGATCGCCTTGCCCGGGCCGAGCATGCCTTCCCACCAGCCGGCGGCCGGGTTGTCGGCGTTGGCGGCGGCGTGCGCATCCGGCGACAGGCCGGTGACGATCAGGATCGCGTTGCTCGCCTTGGCGTCCAGCGTGCCCCAGGTTTCATAGGCCACGTGCGCGTCCAGCAGTTGACCGCCGCGCTTGAACGGGAAGGGCGAGGGCAGGGCGTGGTAGCGCGTGCCGGGCGGAATGAATTCAGTCATGCGCGCATTTTAGCCGGGTCCGGACGGTACGCCGTGTCAGTGACGGCACGCTGCATCGCGGCGGCGGTCACGGCGTGCCGATCACCAGCGGCACCGGGCCGTCATGCGGCAGGCGCACGCGGACCAGCGGCGAGTCGATGTCGCCTTGCTGGCGGTTAGCCTGTCCGGAGGCGGACACGCGCGCGAACACCTCCACCTCCTGCAGCGCGGACAAGGGCTGGGTCGGCATCGGGCTGTCCGCATCGTCCAGCGTCACCCGCAGCGGCAGGTCGCCGAGCGCGTGTTTTTCCACCGCCACCGGCATCGGCGGGCCGCCGGGCACGCGGGCGATCACGAACACGCTGGCGTCGCCGGGCAGCGTTGCGCGTGCGGCGAACGTGGGGTCCAGTGCGACGGTGACGATCAGTCCCTGGCGGCTCGATGCGGCCGCCACGGGTGCGGTTGCACCCGCAGGAACACCGGCCTTCGCGCGGGCGATCGCGATCTGCTCGCGCAGGGCCGTTGCAGCGGGCGGATCCAGTCGCGGCAGCAAGGCTTCCCACGTGGCCGCAGCCTCGGCGTCCTGCCCGCGCTGGCGCAGGGCGATGCCGATCAGCCAGCCGGCGCGGTCGCTGTCCGGGGCAATCTGTTGTGCATGGCGCAGCCACTGCAGCGCGGTGTCGTCGAACTGCTTGCCCGGGTTGGCCTGGGCGCGGGCCTGTGCGGCTTCGACCAGTACGGCGGGCTCATCCGGCGCCAGCTGCAGTGCCCGCGCATAGGCGGCGTTGGCCTCGGCCAGCTTGCCCAGCGCCAGTTGCGAGCGGCCGAGCAGGGCCCAGCCATCGGCGCGCTGTGGATCGCGCGCGAGCGCCTGCTGCAGCTCCGCCACGCCATCACGCAGCGTGGTCGGCTCGCGCGCGTCGGCAATCTGCACGGCGGCCTGCGGGGTGCCCACCAGCAGATACAGCGCGCCTGCTGCGGCGCCGATGGCCAGCACCATGGCGATGAACGGCGCGCGTCGTCCTGCACTGCGCAGCGGCCACAGCACCCGCGCCGCGACGAGGGCGGCGGCCAGCGCCGCCAGGATCGGCAGGACGGCGCTCACCAGCCTTCCCCCCGGTCATCCAGCGGCTGGATCTGCCGGCTGCGCCGACGCACCACCCACACCATCACGCCGGCACCGCCGAGCAGGAAGATCGCCGGGCCAAACCACAGCAGGCTGTTGCGCGCATCCATCGGCGGCCGGTACAGCACGAACTCGCCGTAACGGTCGACCAGGAACTGCTTGATCTGCGCGTCGTCGCGGCCCTGCTGCATCAGCGCGAGCACTTCACGGCGCAGGTCATGGGCGATCTGCGCATTGGAATCGGCCAGTGACTGGTTCTGGCATTGCACGCAGCGCAGTTCCGCGGCCAGCGCATGGAAGCGTGCCTCTTCGGCGGCATCGCGGTAGTGCAACGGGGTCGGGTCGGAGACCGCCTGGGCCAGCGCCACCAGCGGCATCAGCAGCGCCGTGGCCAACAGCGCGCCGCGCAGCAGGCGGCCGCAGCGCAGATTACGGCGCGGCCGGCAGGCGGTTCTGGGTATTGGCATTGGCGCGTTCCACCTTGGCCAGTTCGGGAATGAGCTGGGTGTCGATGACGCGCTGGCTGAGCGCGCCGCTGTACTTCCAGCGCACCACGCCGCTGGCATCGACGAGGAAGGTCTCAGGCGCCGCGGTCACGCCCCAGTCGATGGCGGTGCGGCCTTCGAGGTCGGTCAGCACCAGGACGAACGGATTGCCCAGCTGCTCCAGCCAGCGCAGCGCATCGGCCGGTTCGTCCTTCCAGTTGTAGCCGATCACCCGCACCCGCTTGGTCTCGGCGAAACGGGTCAGGATGGGATGCTCTTCGCGGCAGGCCGCGCACCAGCTGCCCCACACGTTGAGTACGTACGGCGCGCCGCGCAGTTCGGTGCTGCTGACCTTGATGGTCGGGTCGTGCAGCACCGGCAGGATGAAGGCCGGGGCCGGTTTGCCGATCAGTGCCGAGGGCAGCACATCGCGATCGGGCGCGCCGGACTTCATCACCCCGTACACCATCAGCCCGAGCAGCCCGAAGAAGAACAGTACGCCGATGACGATGGCCACGGGCGGCAGGGGACGGGAGGCGGGACGCGGATCGGACACGGGGAAACTCCAATACTCAGGGACGACGGAAACGGCGGTCGGCGGCGGTGACGAAGCCGCCCAGTGCCATCAGCAATGCGCCCAGCCAGATCCAGCGGACGAAGGGTTTGACGTGCACGCGCACCGCCCATGCATTGTTGCCCAGCGGCTCGCCCAGCGCCACGTAGATATCGCCGTTGAGGCGGGCGTGGATGCCGGCCTCGGTCATCATCTGCCCGCCACTGGCGTAGGCGCGCTTTTCCGGGTGCAGCAAGGCAATCTGGCGATCGCCCTGCATGACCCGCACATGGCCACGGTCGGCGCTGTAGTTGGGGCCCTGCTGGTGGTCCACGCCTTCAAAGCGCAACTCGTAGCCACTGACCTGCAGCGACTGCCCCGGCGACAAGGCGACCTCGCGCTGCACGTTCAGCGCTTCCACCAGCAACGCACCGGCCAGGAACACCGCCACGCCGCCGTGGGCCAGCAGCATGCCCACCATCTCGGCGTTGAAGCGCCCGTTGCCGCGCAGGCGCGTCCACACGAAGYGCGCGGTGCCCAAGGCCACCCACGCCGCGGCGGTGACCCCGGCGGCGGTCTTGAGCGCGCCCTGCGGCGCCATGAAGTAGGCGATGACGCCCAGCAGCAGCGCAAGCGCCGCCCACGGTGCCAGCATGGCCAGCGTGCGCGAGGCCTGGTCGCGTTGCCAGTTCACCAGCGGGCCGAACGGCAGCAGTGCCACCAGCGGTGCCATCAGCAGCAGGAACAGCGTGCCGAAGTAGGGGGGGCCCACCGACACCTTGCCCAGCCCCAGCGCATCGGCCAGCAGGGGGTACAGCGTACCCAGCAGCACCATCGCGCAGGCGGCGGCGAGCAGCAGGTTGTTGGCCAGCAGCAGGGTTTCCCGCGAGATCGGCATGAAACCGCGCCGCGGGTCATCGTTGCCCAGCGCGCCGGCACGCAGCGCGTACAGCAGCAGCGCGCCTCCGATCACCAACGCGAGGAAGATCAGGATGAAGGTACCGCGCGAAGGATCGGCGGCGAACGAATGCACGCTGGTCAGCACGCCCGAGCGCACCAGGAAGGTGCCCAGCAGCGACAGCGCGAACGCGGCGATGGCCAGCAGCAGCGTCCAGCTGGCAAAGCTGCCGCGCTTTTCGGTGACCGCCTGGGAGTGGATCAGCGCCGCGCCCGCCAGCCACGGCATGAAGCTGGCGTTCTCCACCGGGTCCCAGAACCACCAGCCACCCCAGCCCAGCTCGTAATAGGCCCACCAGCTGCCGAGTGCGATGCCCAGGGTGAGAAAGCCCCAAGCCACATTGGTCCAGGGCCGGGTCCAGCGTAGCCAGCGTGCATCCACGCGCCCTTCGAGCAGTGCGGCGATGGCGAAGGCGAACGGCACCGCAAAGCCGACGTAACCCAGGTACAGCATCGGCGGGTGGATGATCAGTCCCGGATCCTGCAACAGCGGGTTGAGGTCGTGGCCTTCCAGCGGCGCCGGCAGCAGCCGCGCGAACGGGTTGGAGGTGAAGATCAGGAAGGCCAGGAAGCCCACGCCGATGATGCCGAGCACGCCCAGCACCCGCGCCAGCACCACCATTGGCAGTTGCCGCGACCAGCGCGCCACCGCACCGTTCCACAGCGCCAGTACCAGCGCCCAGAGCAGCAGCGAGCCTTCATGCGCGCCCCATACCGCCGAGTAGCGATAGGCCAGCGGCAAGAGCGAATTGGAGTTTTCGGCGACGTAGCGCACCGAGAAATCCTGGGTGACGAAGGCCGCGGTGAGCACACAAAAGGCCCCGAGCAGCAGCACCAGCTGCGCGTAGGCGGCCGGCCGGGCTACGGCCATCCACGCCGGGTAACCGCGCTGCGCCCCCCACAAAGGCAGCACCGCCTGCAGCAAGGCCATCAGCAGCGCCGCCACCAGCAGGATCTGCCCCAGCTCGGGCAGCACTCAGCGCACCTCGGGTGCGGTCACGGGCACGTCGTGCTTGGTGTGCGCCTGGCCCATCTTGTCGGCCACTTCCTTGGGGATGTAATTCTCGTCGTGCTTGGCCAGCACTTCATCGGCAATGAAGCGGCCGTCCTGCAACCGGCCCATGGCAACCACGGCGGTGCCCTCGCGGAACATGTCCGGCAGGATCCGCGAAGTGCTCACCGGCAGGGTTGCATCGCCATCGGTGACCACGAACTGCGCTTCCAGCGAACCGCTGGCGCGCTGGAAGGAACCCTTCACCACCATCCCGCCGAGGCGGAACCGCGACTGCGGATCGACATCGCCGCGCAGCACCTCGGCCGGCGTGTACAGGTAGGCGATATTGCGTTGCAGGGCGAAGGCGACCAGCGTGGTGGCCAACCCCGAGGCAAGCAGCAACAGCAGCACCCAGATCATGCGGCGGCGCTGTACCGGGGTCATCGGCTCAACTCCGTGGCGGGCATGGCGCTGCTCGGCGGCTTGGCACGCGCCTGTAGCCGCTGCTGGCGATGCCGGGCCTGCCAGCGTGCCAGGCGCAGGCGCAGCCACGAACCGAACGCATCGCAACACAGCACCAGCCCGAACACCGCAAAGGCGGCAATGATGAAGGGCAGGTGGGTCATTGCGGCAGCTCCCGGGCAACGGTGGCGTCACCGCTGCCGATACGCTCGCCAACCCACGCCTTGCCCGCCTCGCGCAGCAGGTTGTCGGCACGTGCTTTGGCCAGCAGCGAACCGGCGAACCACAGCTTGGTGCCCACCACCATCCACCACAGTGGCGCGATCAGTTCCGGGCGGACCGCGTTGTCGCCGAACACATTGATCGACTGGCGCTGGTGCAGCCCGCCCCACCAGTCCACCGAATAGCGGATGACCGGCAGCAGGGCGACCCCGACGATGGCCAGCAGGCCGGCCGCGCGCGCGGCGCTGCGTCGATCCTCGATGGCGTAATACAGGCCGATCACGCCCAGGTACAGGAACAGCAGGATCAGTTCGCTGGTCATGCGTGGGTCCCAATCCCACCAGGTGCCCCAGGTGCTTTTGCCCCAGATGCTGCCGGTGAGCAGGGTGATCAGGGTGAAGCCGGCGCCCATCGGCGCGCAGGCCATCGCCAGGATCTCGCAGATCTTGATCCGCCAGACCAGCGCGATGGCCGCGTACAGCGCCATCAGCGCGAACACGAACAGGCTCATCCACGCGCTGGGCACATGAATGTAGATGATGCGGAAGGCGTCGCCCTGGCTCTGCTCCGGTGGCACCACGAACAGGCCCTGCCAGATCCCGATCAGCAGCACCGGCACCGCCGCCACGTAGAACACGCGCGACCAGCGCGCGGCAAAGCGGTCGAAGGTGGGCGGCGAAGCGGTTTGGTGGAACCAGCGGACAATCGGATGCATACGGCGGTGGTTATCCAACGAAGGGCGACGATTCAACGGACATGGAGCGGCTTGTTGAACGATGACGCTGGAAACGATGGTGCAGTGGACGATGGCTCAATGCAGTGAAATCCGGATCGCCGCCGCAGTGGCCAGCGGCGCGAGCACCAGTGCCGCCACCAGCCCGGCGCCGAGCAACAGCAGCGCACCGACCGGATCCTGCCCGCGTGCCGCTGCCGCCACGCTGCCTGCGCCGAACACCAGCACCGGCACGTACAGCGGCAACGCCAGCAACGCCACGAGAATACCAGAGCGCCGGATGCCCACGGTCAGTGCGGCAACCACGCCACCGATCAGGCTCAACAATGGCGTTCCCAGCAGCAACGATGCCAGCAGGATGGGCAGTTGGTCATGTGGCAGATGCAGCATTTCGGCCAGCAGCGGCGCCATGATGATCAGCGGCAGGGCGGTGGTCGCCCAGTGCAGCAGCACCCGCACCAGCACCAGCCAGGCCAGCGGCACCGGGGCCAGCAGCCATTGCTCGAGCGAGCCGTCCTCGGCGTCGCTGCGGAACAGCGAATCCAGCGACAACTGGCCAGCCAGCAGCACCGCCAGCCATAGCACGGCGGTGGCCACCTGGGCCAGCAACTGCGGCTCGCGGCCCAGGGCCAAGGCAAACAGCACCACCACCAGCACCGCGAACATCAACGGCTGCAACGCATCGCCGCGGCGGCGCCACAGCAGCTTGAGATCGCGTCGGACCAGCGCCCGCGCGGTCTGCCAGAGGCCGGGTTCAGTGCCGGGCGCGATCATGCCGCCGCTCCCAGGCTGAGCAGGCGGGTCTGCACGGGCGGGGCGGCATACGCGCCGTGGGTGGTGACCAGGGCCGCGCCACCGCTGCGCAGGTGTGCGGAAATCATCCGGTTCACCAGGTTGATGCCGTCCAGGTCCAGGTTGGCGTAGGGTTCGTCGAGCAGCCACAGCGGTGCCGGCGACAGCCATATCCGTGCCAGCGCCAGGCGCCGCTTCTGCCCGGCCGACAGCTGGCGCACCAGGGTGTCCTCGTAGCCGGCCAGGCCGACGATGGCCAGCGCGTTGCCCGGCATCTGGCGCGAGCGCCGGCCGTGCAGGCCGCACAGGAAATGCAGGTTTTCCAGGGCGTCCAGATCGGCCTTCAGCGCCGGCAGGTGGCTCAGGTAGGCCACGAACTGCGACCGTTCCTTGTGCCCGGCCGGGCGCCCGTCGATCTGCACCTGCCCGGTATCGGCGCGCAGCAGCCCGGCCAGCACCCGCAGCAGGGTGGTCTTGCCGGCGCCGTTGTCGCCCTGTACCAGGAGCGCTTCACCGGCATCGATGTGGAAATCGAGCGGGCCGAAGACCGGCTCATCGTTGCGACTGAAGCCAAGGCCTTGGGCGGCCAGCAACGCAGGAGCGTTCAAGGGGCGGGATCTTTGCACCGGAAAGGGCGGACAGTGTAATGGGCGCAGGGGGGCACCCACCAACGCTGGGGACCTACCGTCTACACTGACGCTTCGTCATCTCTTCTTCGATCCTGCCGATGCAACCGCAAACCAAGCTGCCCAAGGTGGGCACCACCATCTTCACCGTGATGTCCCAGCTGGCCGCCGAGCATGGCGCCGTGAACCTGGGCCAGGGGTTTCCGGATTTCTCCGCACCGCAGCGGCTGCTCGATGAAACCATCAAGGCGATGCAGGCAGGGCTGAACCAGTACCCGCCGATGACCGGGGTGGCACCGCTGCGCCAGGCCATCGCGCAGAAGGCGCAGGACCTGTACGGCGCGCAGGTGGATGCGGACACCGAGGTCACCGTGACCAGTGGCGCCACCGAGGCGATCTTCAACGCCATCCACGCCGTGGTGCGCCCCGGCGAGGAAGTGATCGTGCTCGACCCGGCCTACGACTGCTACGAGCCGGCCATCGACCTGGCCGGCGCGCGTGCGGTGCATGTGCCGCTGGACCCGCAGACCTTCGCCGTGGACTGGGACCGCGTGCGCGCGGCGATCACCCCGCGCACCCGTCTGCTGATGGTCAACAGCCCGCACAATCCGTCCGGGGCGATGCTGACCGCCGATGACATGCAGGCGCTGACCGACGTGCTGCGCGGCACCGGTATCTACCTGATTTCCGACGAAGTCTACGAACACATCATCTACGACGTCCGCCGCCACGAATCGGCACTGCGCTACCCGGAACTGCGCGAGCGCGCGTTCGTGATCTCCAGCTTTGGCAAGACCTATCACTGTACCGGCTGGAAGATCGGCTACGCGATCGCACCGCCGGCGATGAGCGCCGAGTTCCGCAAGGTGCACCAGTACAACACCTTCACCAGCTTCGGCCCGGCCCAGTACGGCTTCGCCGCGATGATCCGTGACGAGCCCGAACATCACCTGGAGCTGGGCGCGTTCTACCAGGCCAAGCGCGACCGTTTCCGCGAGCAGCTGCTGACCACCCGGCTGACCCCGCTGTCGGTGCCGGGCGGTTACTTCCAGCTGGTGGATTATTCGGCGATCAGCGACCTGCCCGACCATGAATTCGTGAAGTGGCTGACCATTGAAAAGGGCGTGGCCGCCATTCCGTTGTCGCCGTTCTACGAGACCGCGCCGCAGGGCCAGCGCCTGGTCCGTCTGTGCTTTGCCAAGAACGACGCCACCCTGGACGCGGCGATCGCACGCCTGCAGGTGCTGTGATGGGCGCGGCCATCGAACGCGGCGACCTGCGCATCTCCCTGGTCCAGGGCGACACCCGCTGGCATGATCCGGCCGGCAACCGTGATCACTACGGCGCGCTGCTGGCGCCGCTGGCCGGACAGACTGACCTGGTGATCCTGCCGGAAACCTTCACCAGCGGTTTCTCCAACGAGGCCATCGACAAGGCCGAAAACATGGACGGGCCGACCGTGGCCTGGATCCGCGAGCAGGCGGCATTGCTGGGCGCGGCAGTCACCGGCAGCGTGCAGCTGCGCGTGGGGCAGGGCGTCTACAACCGGCTGCTGTGGGCCACCCCGGACGGAGAGGTGCAGCATTACGACAAGCGCCACCTGTTCCGTTACGGCAACGAGCACCTGCGCTATGCCGCCGGCAGCGAGCGCGTGAGCGTGGAATGGAAGGGCTGGCGGATCAACCCGCAGGTCTGCTACGACCTGCGTTTCCCGGTCTTCTGCCGCAACCGCTTCGACGTGGAGCGCCCGGGCGAGCTGGATTTCGACCTGCAGATCTTCGTCGCCAACTGGCCCTCGGCCCGCGCGTATCCGTGGCGCACGCTGCTGCGCGCCCGTGCGATCGAGAACCTCTGCTATGTCGCCGCGGTCAACCGGGTCGGCGTGGACGGCAACGCGCTGCATTACGCCGGCGACAGCGCGGTGATCGATTTCCTCGGCCAGCCGCAGGTGGAAGTGCGCGAGGTGGAGCAGGTGGTCACCACCACCATTTCGTCCGCCGCACTGGCCGCGCACCGCGCCCGCTTCCCGGCGATGCTCGATGCCGACGCGTTTACCCTGGATGGTCCAGTCGACGCTGGCTGAACGGTCGCCTGATGGCGGCGTGTGGCCTCATCCGGGCCATACGCGGCCGCTGCTAGATTCGCCTCGTCACCCACTGAGTACGAGCGGATCGCATGAAGAAGTTCTCCCTGGCATTGATCGCACTGGCGGGTATCTCCGCGGTTCCGGCGGCACAGGCCGCCGGCAACATCGACTGCGAACTGCACTACAACCTGGCCGGCTGGTCGGTGCTGTACAAGACCGCCTCCGGTACCGGCACCATCAGCTGCGACAACGGCGCGCGCATCCCGGTGAAGATCACCGTCAAGGGGGGCGGGCTGACCGTGGGCAAGTCGAAGATCGTCGATGGCAAGGGCAAGTTCTCCGGCGCGTATTCGCTGGATGACCTGATCGGTTCCTATGCGTCGGTGGAAGCGCATGCTGGCGCGGACAAATCCAGCAACGCGCAGGTGATGACCAAGGGCGACGTGTCGCTGGCATTGGCTGGTACCGGCAAGGGCTGGGACCTGGGCGTGGGCCTGGGCAAGTTCACGATCGAGCGCCGTTGACGGTAGAGCCACCCCATGGGTGGCTGCACCACCGTCCGGCATGACGTGCAGCCACCCATGGGGTGGCTCTACCGGATGTGTCTGGCATTACGCGGAGCCACCCATGGGGTGGCTCTACCGGATGTGTCTGGCATTACGCGGAGCCACCCATGGGGTGGCTCTACCCGTTTCGGCGGCGCAGCCCCACAAAAAACCCCGGCCGAAGCCGGGGTTTTTTGATCTCAGCGTATCAGTGATCAGCCGCCGCGCGGGCCGCCGCCACGG
>NZ_JBFULC010000042.1:0-37261 GCF_056400525.1 Stenotrophomonas sp. P5_A9 | reverse complement strand
GGTAAATGGGATCTTGAAAGGCGAATTCCTGCTGCATCGCCCTCGGGACCTGGCGCAGGCACGGCAGATGGTGGCCGAGTCGGTGGCGATCTATAACGCCGAGCGACCGCACCTGTCCCTTAAAATGCAGACGCCCGATGCAGTCCATCGGGCGTCCTTGGCCGCCTGACGGCGGCTGAATCATCCGCCACAGGTGTCAACCTATGGCAGGACGGGTCATTGAACGTCGGCTGGCTGGCGGATGCTGGCGGGCGGACGCGGGGTTGATGCGGCGTGCTGGCGAAGGCTGGCTGGCGCGCGGTGGAACCAAGGCGTCGGTAGTGCCGGCCGTTGGCCGGCTCCCCGCGATGCCCGAACGGATACGCCGGGACCCGCGATGTGCGCAGCACATCGTGGGGCTGAAGCGCGTCAGTGCGCCGCCGTTCCCTTGGCATCCATCTTGCTGGTCTGGTACAGCGCCAGGCCGATGCGCTTGATCAGGCCCAGCTGCTGTTCCAGCCACCAGGCGTGGTCTTCCTCGGTGTCCTTGAGCTGCACCAGCAGCATGTCGCGGCTCACGTAATCCTGGTGCTGCTCGCACAGCTTCATGCCGGCGGCCAGGTTGTCGCGCACGCTGTATTCGGTGTCCAGATCCTTCTGCAGCATTTCTTCCACGGTCACACCGGGCTCGAACGCATGCGGTCGCATGTCCGGGGTGCCGCCCAGGAACAGGATCCGGCGCAGCAGCGCATCGGCGTGCTGGGTCTCTTCTTCCATCTCGTGGTTCAGGCGTTCGTACAGCGCGAACAGGCCCTGGTCCTCGTAGCGGCGCGAATGGATGAAGTACTGGTCACGCGCAGCCAATTCGCCGCGCAGCAGTTCCTTCAAACACGCGATGACGTCCGGATTGCCTTTCATGGGGGAGCTTCCTGGTGGATCGATGGCCGCCATGGTGCCGCATCCGGAAATCCAATGATCTAATCGGAATCAGTTGCAGTTGCGCGCCTCCCGGCCTCTACATCGCCCGCACAGGCCTTCAACCGAGGGCGCACCGTGGTGGACAGCAGCCGACCCACGGTCGGCGCTACGTCGTGGCACCGGCCCTGCCCCTCCCGCGCTCCATCCAGTTCAACAGCGGGCCGGTCATGGCCGTGGTCACCAGCGCCATGATCACCAGCACCGCGAACAAGCGGTCGCCGAGGAAGCCCAGCTCGTAGCCCAGGTTGAGCACGATCAGCTCCATCAAACCGCGGGTGTTCATCAGCGCACCCAGCTTCCACGCTTCGTGGTTGTCCATGCCGGCACCGCGGGCCGCGCTCCAGGTGCCGATCAGCTTACCCAGCGTGGCCACTCCGATCACCGCCAGGCACAGCAGCAGATCGCTGGCCTGCAATGCATCGGCGCGCATGCGCAGGCCGGTCATGGCGAAGAACAACGGCAACAGCAGGGTCACTGCGAACGGCTCGACCTTGGTCGCCACGGTGTGTCGCAACGTCGCATTGCCCGAGACCGCCACACCGGCGGCGAACGCGCCGAACAGCGCGTGGATGCCCAGCATTTCGGTCACCAGCGCGCAGCCCAGTGCCATCAGCAGCATCACCAGCAGCCAGCGCCCTTCCTGGCCGGGGGCGATCACCTGCCGCGAGAACCATGGCCGTACCACCGCCAGCATCACGCCGACAAACGCCACCACGCAGACCAGGTTGATCGTCGCCGGCCCCCACCCCTGCGCCTGTGCGGCGGCCACGATCAGCGCCAGCAGGCACCACGCGGTGGCATCGCCCAGCGCAGCGCAGGCGATCGCGGTCTGCCCGAGCGGCGTGCTGGTCATGCCGCGGTCGGCCAGGATCCGCAGCAGCACCGGGAAGGCGGTGATGCTCAATGAAATGCCGACAAACAAGGCAAAGCCGGTGAAGCCGACCCCGCTCGGTGCGTGCGCGCGGTACAACCAGATCGCCAGCCCGACACCAAGCACGAACGGCACCGCAATGCCGGCATGGCTGACCACGAAGGCGAAGCGACGACGCCCGCGCAGCCCGCCCAGGTCCAGTTCGGCCCCGGCCACCAGCAGGAACATCAGCACGCCCAACTGACTGAGCAGGCCCAGCGACCCCAGCGACGCGGGCGGGAACAGCGCGCCATGCAGCTGCGGCAACAACGCCCCCAGCACCARCGGCCCCATCATCAGGCCGGCGGCCATTTCCCCGATTACGCCCGGCTGGCCGAACCGCCGGAACAGCCACCCGGCGCCCTTGGCCACCAGCAGCAGCGTCAGCAGTTGCATCAGGAACAGACCCAGCGGCGCGTGCAGGTGGGCGGCCCAGTCGGTGCCCAGCGACGACTCGGCGCGGGCCGCCTGCACGGCAACGTTCGGGCCGGCGTAGCGTGCCAGCGCGAGGCCAACCAGCAGTGGCAGCGCCACCCAGCCCAGGTAACGCCACGCCAGCCCGCTGCGGCGCATGCCGCCGGTGGTATCTGCTTCCATTACCGATCCCCATCGATTGAGGGGCGATTCTACCGCTGCACGGCGCGGCTGCGCCGTGCAGCGCATGCGCCGATCAGGCCAGCGCCTGCTCGTGCACGCCGGCCACCGCACGGCCGGAGGGGTCGGCCATGCTGGCAAAGCTGGCATCCCAGGCAATCGCCGCTGGCGACGAGCACGCGATCGACTTGCCCCCCGGCACCGTTTCGGCCGCGGCCTGGGTCGGGAAGTACTGCTCGAAGACGTGGCGGTAGTAGTACGCCTCCTTGGTCTGCGGCGGGTTGTGCACGAACCGCTTGTCGGCCGCGGCCATCACCCGGTCGCTGATCTGCGCGTCGGCATGCGCCTTGAGCCCGTCGATCCAGCCATAGCCGACGCCATCGCTGAACTGCTCTTTCTGCCGCCACAGGATCGAATCGGGCAGATAGCCTTCAAAGGCTTCGCGCAGCACCGCCTTTTCGATGCGACGTGCGCCCTGCGGCCCCTGCCCGACCATCTTGTGGCGCGCGTCGATGCGCATGGCCACGTCGAGGAACTCGCGGTCCAGGAACGGCACGCGCGGCTCCACGCCCCAGGCCATCATCGACTTGTTGGCACGCAGGCAATCGTAGTTGTTGAGTGCGTCGAGCTTGCGCACCAGTTCCTCATGGAACTCGCGTGCGTTGGGCGCCTTGTGGAAGTACAGGTAGCCGCCGAATATCTCGTCGCTGCCCTCGCCGGACAGCACCATCTTCACGCCCATCGCCTTGATCCGCCGCGCCAGCAGGAACATCGGGGTGGAGGCGCGGATGGTGGTGACGTCGTAGGTTTCCACGTGGCGGATCACCTCGGGCAATGCGTCCAGGCCTTCTTCGAAGGTGTACTCGAAGCCATGGTGCACCGTGCCCAGCGCTTCGGCGGCGATCGCTGCGGCGGCCAGGTCCGGTGAGCCTTTGAGGCCGATGGCGAAGGAGTGCAGACGCGGCCACCACGCCTCGCTTTTATCACCGTCCTCGACGCGATGGCGCGCGTAGCGTGCGGCCACCGCGGCCACCAGCGAGGAGTCCAGGCCGCCGGACAGCAATACGCCATAGGGCACGTCGGTCATCAACTGGCGGTGCACGGCGCGCTCGAAGGCCTCGCGCAGCGCAGCAAGGTCGGCCTCGACACCTTCGACCGCATCGTAGTCGCGCCAGGGCCGCTCGTAGTAGCGGGTCAACGTGCCGGTGGCGCTGTCGTACCAGTGGCCAGGCGGGAACTGCGCCGCATCGGCGCAGATATCCACCAGCGACTTCAGCTCGGAGGCCACCACCAGGCGGCCGTCCTTGTCATGACCCCAGTACAGCGGCACCACACCGATCGGATCGCGCGCGATCAGCACGCGCTGCTGGTCGCGGTCCCACAGCGCGAAGGCGAAGATGCCGTTGAGGCGGTTGAGGAACGCGGCCGGGCTGTCCTGCCGGTACAGCGCGTTGATCACCTCGCAGTCCGAACCGGTCTGGAACGCATAGGGCTGGGCCAGTTCGGCCTTCAGTTCGCGGTGGTTGTAGATCTCGCCGTTGACCGCCAGCGCCAGCCCGCCGTCCTCGGACAGCAGCGGCTGCGAACCGCCGGCCGGGTCGACGATGGCCAGCCGTTCGTGGACCAGGATGGCGCCGGCATCGACGTACACCCCGCTCCAGTCCGGGCCGCGATGGCGCTGGCGCTGCGAGAGGTCCAGCGCATGGCGGCGCAGCGCGCTGAGGTCGTCGCCGGCCTGCAGGCCGAAAATACCGAAGATCGAACACATGGGAACAACTCCTGATGATGGGGGAATACACGTATTGCAGGCATTCGACCGGCCACCCAGGCCCGGAAGGGATAAACCCGGGCCACAAAAAAACCCGCATCGGTCGATGCGGGTTTTCTGGGGTCCGGGCGTGTTGCTTGTACTAGCCCTGGTCGCAGTCCCGCATCGGCCGCGCACGATTATTCGCGCGCAGATTATTGCGGTTGGTATTGCTGACAGCGGTGGCCGGGAACGAGGACATGGACCGACCGTAACCGGCTTTGGGCGGCGGTGCAACTGTTGCGATGGCAACCGATTCGGCCCCGGCGTTCAGCGGCCGCGACGGTGCGCTCCGGGATAATCGCCGGCCCCCTGCTGGATGTCATGGATGAACCTGTTCTCCCACCGCCCGTTGCTGTGCGCCTTGGCGCTGGCCGTTCTGAGCGGTTGCGCCGCTGCCCCGACCCGCCCGGTCAGCGACACCGAACGCGACGCGCTTGCCAGGGCCACCGATGGCCAGTTCGATTCCGCCCTGCGCGTGGCGAAGATGTACCAAGCCTGGAATGATCCGCGCGCTCTGGACTGGTACGCCCGTGCGGCCGCCGCCACGCCGCGTACCCACCACAGCACCAGCGCCGAAGAGACGCTCGGCACGATCCTCGAACGCGGCCGCCTGGACAGTGGCGAGGGTCCGCAGAAGCCCGGGGCGGTGGTGATGAAGGCATCACCGCGCAAGGCCTTCCACTGGTACCACAGCGCCGCCTACCACGGCTCACCGTATGCCATGCACGATCTGGAGAAGTGGTGCGAGCGGCGCGGCGACATGGCCGGCGCGCTGCGTTGGMGGCTGCGGTCTGCGGTGTACCTGCGCGAGCTGTACAAGCTCGACGCACTGCGCGCGGCCACACGTGGCTCGGCCAAGTCCGGCAACCCGGTGGCCACCGGCCCGGCGCCGAACGCGCTGATCGCACGCATCCAGCGTCGCGCCGAACGCGGCGATGCCGAATCGCAGGTGGATCTGGGCACGCTCTACGAAGCCGGCGTCGGCGTGGTGCAGGACAAGGCCGAGGCATTGCGCTGGTACGCGCGCGCCGGCACGCAGGGCAATGTGTACGGCCAGTACCTCAGCGGCCTCGCCCTGGGTCGGGGCGGTGATGGTCTGCAGAAGAACGTGGATGCAGCGGCGGCGTGGTTCGCCAAGGCCCATGCGCAGGGCTTCTACATGGCCGAGGAATCCTACTGGCGCGAGGCGATCGCACCGCCGTTCTGGACGTTCGAATAGCGCCCGTGGCACCGACATGTGCCCGGCCTCTCGTCCCGCTGTCGGGAACAGCCGACCAACGGTCGGCGCTACGTTGGGTCGCTGACGCTGTACACACTCCCGGGCACTGCACAAGGCTGCCCTGTGCTCTGCATATCGCCCAGAATGGAACGCATGAGCAACGTCATCTTCCGCGACGAGACCATCCACCGTGAGCGCATGCAGGCGATCATCGCCGCACATCCGCGTGCGGCCACGTTTGAATCCTGCCGCTTCGATGGCGGCGATTTTTCGCGGCTGGACATGGATGGCGTCCAGTTCAACCAGTGCTCGGTGACCGGTGCCAATTGGCTGGCCGCCTCGCTGGAGGAAAGCCGCTGGAGCAAATGCCGGGGTGCCGAGTGCGATTTCAGCTCGGCGCTGCTCAGCGATGCGCGCTTCTCGCACTGCGACCTCAACAACAGCCACTGGCGCCGTGCGACGTTGTCCTCGGTGCAGTTCGCCGACTGCAAACTGACCGGCGCGCACCTGCAGGAAGTAACCGGCTGGGCGCTGGAGTTCCGCGACTGCCTGCTGGTCAGTGCCGACCTGCGCGGGCTGTCGTTCCGCAAGGCGCAGCTGGACGGGATGGATTTCTCCGATGCGGAGCTGTCCGGCTGTGATTTCCGCGATGCGGTGTTCAACGGCGGCAGCCTGCGCAACGCGCAGACCCGATTGACGCGTTTCGAGGGCGCGGACCTGCGCGGAACGGACATCAGCGGGCTCAACGTGATGGACGCCAAGCTGTTCAAGAAAGCGGTGATTTCGCAGCGCCAGGCCGCGGCGGCGTTGGCGGCGTTCGGGTTGATCGTGGCGTAAACGCCCGTTGCAACCCGGCAGGGCCGGCCGTTGGCCGGCGCGTCCTTCGGTCTGAGGACCTCGCGCGCACCCGGCGAAAGGCAGCCGAGCATGGCTCGGCTCTACCGGGTTTCTGGCGAAAGGCAGCCGAGCGTGGCTCGGCTCTACCGGGTTTCTGGCGAAAGGCAGCCGAGCGTGGCTCGGCTCTACCGGGTTTCTGGTGAAAGGCAGCCGAGCATGGCTTGGCTCTGCCGGGTTTCTGGCTAACGGGTAGTGCCGAGCCATGCTCGGCAACCGCGACGGTCACCCAAGCCGGCCAGCGGCCGGCACTACCGGCAGGATTCAGGCCAGCAGGCGCTCGATCAGGCGCAGGTACAACGCCGGCAGTTTTTCCAGGTCGGCGACCGATATGTTCTCGTCCACCTGGTGGATGCTGGCGTTGACCGGCCCCACTTCGATGCACTGCGCACCGAGCGGTGCGATGAAACGGGCGTCGGAAGTGCCACCGCCGGTGCTTTCCTCCGGCGCGGCACCGGCGAACTCGGCCAGCACCTCGCGCGCCACGCGGCGCAGCGTGCCTTCAGGGGTGTAGAACGGCTCGCCGCTGCGATGCCATTTGAGCGTGTAGTCCAGCGCGTGCCGATCCAGCAGCGTGGCGATGTCCTGCTCCAACCGCGGCGCGTCCCAGTGCGGGTTGTAGCGCAGGTTGAACAGCACCTGCAGCTCGCCCGGGATCACGTTGTTGGCCCCGGTCCCGGCGTGGAGGTTGGACACCTGCAGGCTGGTCGGCGGGAAGCTCTCGTAGCCGTCGTCCCACTGCCGTGCGGTCAATTCGGCGAGCGCCGCCGCAGCCAGGTGGATCGGGTTGCGTGCCTTGTGCGGGTACGCCACATGGCCCTGCACGCCTTTGACCGTCAGCGTTGCCGACAGGCTGCCGCGCCGCCCCACCCGCAGCAGATCGCCCAGCACCGCCGTGGAGGACGGCTCGCCGGTGATGCACCAGTCGATGGACTGCCCGCGCTCGCGGAACAGCCCGGCGATACGGCGCACGCCATCGATGGCATCGCCTTCCTCGTCACTGGTCAGCAACACGGCCAGCGTGCCGGGGTGGTCCGGATGGGCGGCAATGAACTGCTCGGCAGCCACCACGAAAGCGGCCACGCTGCCCTTCATGTCGGCTGCGCCGCGTCCGTACAGCACGCCATCGCGGATCTGCGGGTCGAACGGATCGCTATGCCACGCGTCCACCGGTCCACTGGGCACCACGTCGGTGTGGCCGAGCAGCACCAGCACCGGCGCACCGCTGCCGTGGGTGGCCCACAGGTTGTCGACCTCGCCCAGGCGCAGGTGTTCGCACTGGAAGCCGGCACGCGCCAGGCGCCCGGCGAGCAGGGCCTGGCAACCGGCGTCGTCGGGTGTCACCGACGGCCGCGCGATCAGGTCGCAGGTGAGCGCGAGCACATCGTTCACGCGCCCACTCCGAAGCGCTGCTTGAAGCCGTTGTCCGAGAAGCCCTGGGTCATCACGCCATCGCCGGTGACCACCACCGGACGCTTGATCAGCTGCGGATGCTCGCGCAGCAGCAGTTTCCATTCGGCATCGGAGGCGGCCGCCTTGCGGTTCTCCGGCAACTGCCGCCAGGTGGTCGAGGATTTGTTGACCAGCGCGGCGAAACCACCGGCCTGCCCGGCCCAATCGACCAGGGTCTCCGGGCTGCGCGGGGTGTCGCGGTAATCGACAAAGGCATGCGCCACCTCGAAGCGGTCCAGCCACTTGCGCGCCTTCTTGCAGGTGTCGCAGTTCTTCAGTCCGTAGACGGTCGTGGTCATGGCAGGGCTCAGTCGGCCAGGCCGCGCAGCAGGTCGTTGACGCTGGTCTTGCTGCGGGTCTTGGCATCGACCTGCTTGACGATCACCGCGCAGTACAGCGAGTGCGAACCGTCCTTGGACGGCAGCTGGCCGGACACCACCACGCTGTACGGCGGCACCGAGCCGTAGCTGATTTCGCCGGTGGCGCGGTTGTAGACGCGGGTGCTCTGGCCGAGGAACACGCCCATGCCGATGACGCTGTGGTGGCCGACGACGAAGCCTTCCACCACTTCCGAACGCGCACCGATGAAGCAATGGTCTTCGATGATGGTCGGGCTGGCCTGCAGCGGCTCGAGCACGCCGCCGATACCGGCGCCGCCGGACAGGTGGCAGTGCTTGCCGATCTGCGCGCACGAACCAACGGTGGCCCAGGTGTCGACCATGGTGCCCTCGCCCACGTAGGCGCCGATGTTGGTGAAGCTCGGCATCAGCACCACGTCCTTGCCGAAGTAGCTGCCGCGACGGGCGATCGCACCGGGCACCACGCGCACGCCGGCGCGACGGAACTTGGCTTCATCGAAGCCGGCAAAGCGCGATTCCACCTTGTCCCAGAACGGTGCCGGGCGCGCGTCGACCACCGCCATGTCGTTCACACGGAAGTACAGCAGCACCGCCTTCTTGAGCCATTCGTTGACCTTCCAGCCACCGTGGCCATCGGGCTCGGCGACGCGGAACTCACCGGTTTCCAGGCCATCGATGACCCGGCCGACCAGCGGCTTGGTCGAGCCTTCCAGCTCGTGCAGGGTCAGCGTGGCACGGCGCTCGAAGGCGCTTTCGATGCCGAACTTGAGTTCTTCCACGCCCGGGGTGGCCGGCTTGCGCAGCGACTTGCGGGCGATGGTGGCATCGCGGCTGGCGCTGCGCTTGGCCGCACTTTCAGCCGGCGTGGCGACGACCTTGGGGGCCGGCATTTTCTTCGCCGCGGCTTTCTTCACTGCCACCGGCTTGGTGGCAGGCGCGGCCTTGGGGGCAGCAGTCTTCTTGGCCGCTGCGGTCTTGGCAGCGGTCTTCTTGGCAGGCTTGGTGGCCATCAGTGGGGGTCTCCGGCGTTTCGATCAGGGTCCAGGCAGGCGAGCATCGCATCGTGCAGCTGCTGCCGGGCGGATTCGGTAAGGGGGTGGTCGTGTTCGTCGCTGATCACGAACATGTCTTCGGCGCGCTCGCCGAAGGTGGCGATGCGCGCGTCATGCACGCGCAGGCGCTGGTTGCGCAGCACGAAGGCCACGTCGGCCAGCAGCCCGGGACGGTCGGGCGCGACCAGGCTGAAACGCGTGCCATGGCTGCCATCGCCGCCATCGCGGAATTCGATGCGCGGGGCAAAGCGAAAATGCCGCAGCTGGCGCGGGATCACCCGGCGTGACGGACGCAGCCGGGTCAGGTCGCCGGCCAGTGCCTCGCGCAGCGCCGCCTCCAGCCGCAGCGCGTCGCCATCGGCGAAGCTGTCGGCCGGGGTCACTTCGAAGGTATCGAAAATGGTGTCGACCGGGCCGTCCAGCACGCGCGCACGATGGATGCCGTAGCCCTTGCGGTCCAGGGTCATCACGATCGCGGCGAACAGGCCATCGCGGTCGGGCGAATGCACGAACACTTCCAGTGCCTGGTCGTCGGGGGTAATCCGACGCACCTTGACCAGGGTCTGACCCTGCTTCACCGGGACCAGTGCAGCGGCCTGCCAGGCCAATTGCTCGGGGCGAAGCCGGATGAAGCTCTCATCGGGCATCACGGTGAACTGGCGCTCGATGGTGGCGTCGTCGTAGCCGCGCTCACGCACCAGCTGGCGCACCGACTCGCGCGCTTCGGCCACGCGCTCGGCGGCCGGCATCTGGTTTTCCAGCCCGTCGCGCAGCGCGCGCCGCGCGGCGAAGTACAGGTCGGCCAGCAGCCGGTCCTTCCAGGCGTTCCACAATTTCGGGCTGGTCCCGGCGATATCGGCGCAGGTCAGCAGGTAGAGGTAATCGAGCCGGTCGCGGCTGGCTACCAGCGTGGCAAAGCGATGGATCACGTCCGGATCGGAGATGTCCTGCTTCTGCGCGGTGATCGACATGCGCAGGTGCTGCTCGACCAGCCAGGCCACCAGTTCGGTGTCCGAACTGCTCAGCGCAAGCGCCTGGCAGAACGCGCGTGCATCCACCGCGCCGAGTTCGGAATGGTCGCCGCCGCGGCCCTTGGCGATGTCATGGAACAACCCGGCCAGCAGCAGCAGCTCCGGCTTGCGCAGGCGCGGCCACACTTCGTGGGCGATCGAGAAGCGCTCGTCGGCGCGACTGCTGGCAAACAGGCCGATGTTCCGCAGCACCATCAGCGTGTGCTGGTCCACGGTGTAGACATGGAACAGATCGAACTGCATGCGCCCGGACACTTGCGCGAATGCGGGAATCCATTGGCCCAGCACGCCCAAGCGCGCCATCCGCGCCAGCGTGTCGACCGCGCGCGGGCTGCGCAGCAGGGCCAGGAACTGTTCGCGGGCGGCAGCGCTGGCCTCGGTGTACGCCGCCAGCTCCGGCAGCGCCTCGGCCAGCGCGCGCGCGGTCAGCGAATGCAGGCCACGCACGTCCGGGTTGTAGGCCCAGCTGGAGAACAGTGCGAACACCTGCTCGATGTCGCCTTGCGGCCACGCCGCGTCGTTGGCGGCCAGGTAACCACGGCGCAGCGAGAAACCCACGCTGACCGGTTCGGGCACCGCCTCGCCATCGAACTGTTCTTCGAACCGCTGCAGCAGGCGGTCGCTGATCCGCCGCACCACGCTGGCACTGCGGTAGAAGCCCTGCATCATCTTTTCCACCGCCAGGCTTTCGAGGTCGTCCTCGAAGCCCAGGCGCGTGGCCAGCGTCTTCTGGTAATCGAAGCGCAGACGCTCCTCCGGCCGGTTGGCCACCAGGTGCAGGCCGAAGCGCAGCCGCGCCAGCGCGCAGCGCTCGCGCTTCAGCGCGGCCGCTTCGTCCGCGCCGAGATGGCCCAGCCCGACCAGTGCTTCCAGGTCGCGCACGCCGAAGGCACGCAGTGCCATCCAGCCCAGCGTGTTGAGGTCACGCAGCCCGCCCGGGCCGTCCTTGATGTCCGGCTCCAGGTTGTCGGCGGTGTCGCCGAAGCGCTGGTGGCGGGCCAGCAGCTCGTCGCGCTTGGCCAGGAAGAATTCGCGCGGCGGCCACAGGTCGTCGGTGTTGACCGCCGCCTTCAGCGCGAGGCGTGCCGCCTCATCGGCCAGCAGCGGCCGCGACTCGATCAGCGCGGTCATCACGGTTTGATCCGCGCTGGCATCGATGCACTCGGCCGCCGAGCGCACCGCGTGGCTGACCGGCAGCCCGCAGTCCCACAGCAACGCAAACAGTCGCGCCAGGCTGGATTCGTGCTGGCGCTGGTGCCCGGGCTCGCCGAACACCAGCAGGTCGATATCCGAACGCGGAAACAGTTCACCGCGCCCGTAACCGCCCACGGCAAACAGCGCCAGGCCACTGCCGGCCGGCAGGCAACGCTGCCAGGCCAGCCGGATCAGGTGGTCGGCCGCGCGCGCGCGCAACGCCAGCAGGCGCTCGATGTTGTCGCCCTGGTCGAAGCGGCGGTACAGCCGCGCGTCGGTCTGCTGCAGCGATTGCCGCGCCAGCGCCGACCATTCCAGGTCGGTGACGGACGCTGCCGGCGCGTCCAGGATCGGGCTCGCCGGCAACATGCTCAGACCTGCGATTCGCCGGGCGAGAGGGTCAGCACGTCCACGCCGGTCTCGGTGACCGCGATCATGTGCTCCCACTGCGCCGACAACTTGCGGTCCTTGGTCACCACGGTCCAGCCATCGGGCAGCACCTTGTTGTAGCGGGTGCCCTCGTTGATCATCGGTTCGATGGTGAAGGTCATGCCCGGCTGCAGCACCAGACCCTGGCCCGGACGGCCGTAATGCACCACCTGCGGCTCGTCGTGGTAGACCTTGCCGATGCCGTGACCGCAGTACTCGCGTACCACGCTGAAGCGCTCGCCTTCCGCCAGGCTCTGGATCGCGTGGCCGATGTCGCCCAGCGTCGCGCCCGGCTTCACCGCACGAATGCCGGCCCACATCGCCTGGTAGGTGGTGTCGACCAGGCGCCGGGCCATCGTCGACGGCGTGCCGGCGTAGTACATGCGGCTGGTGTCGCCGTGCCAGCCGTCCTTGATCACGGTGACGTCGATGTTGACGATGTCACCGTCCTTGAGGACTTTGGCTTCGCTGGGGATGCCGTGGCAGATCACGTTGTTGACCGACGTGCAGACCGTCTTGGGGAAGCCACGGTAGCCGACGTTGGCGGGCGTGGCCTTCTGCACGTTGATGATGTGGTCGTGGCAGATGCGGTCCAGCTCTTCGGTCGTCACGCCGGGCTTCACGTACGGGGTGACGATGTCGAGCACCTCGCTGGCCAGGCGGCCGGCGATGCGCATCAGTTCGATTTCCTCGGGGGTTTTCAGATTCACGCTCATAGCCGCCATTATCGCCGATCCGGCGGCCAATCTGAACGGGATCGGTGGAACGCCGACAGCCGGGGTTTGGGCGAGGGGGCGCCCTCACGAACCTGAACTTAGGCGACACTCATCACACATTTCGCGATCTTGCCGAAAACGCCCATAGATTTCTTCAAATCTCACGGGCTGYGCACAACACCAATCCTATAACCGGGAATACACCGCAACACCGATCGGCAGCATCGTTTTGTTCATGTAAGGACCCAGTCCAAGGAGCATGCCCGTGCGATTTCTCCGTCCTACCCTGATGTGCGTGGCGCTGGCCAGCCTGGCCGCACCGGCCCTGGCGGCCGACACCACCACCTTCAACGTCAAGATCATCATCACCAAGGCCTGCACGATCACGGCCGCGGCCGCCACCGACGTGGACTTCGGCTCGGCCCTGTCCACCGCCACCACCCCGTCCAACGCCCAGGGCACGATCACCGCGCAATGCTCGGCGCTGACCCCCTACACGATTGCGTTGAATGCCGGCTCCAACGCGGGCACCGCCAATGACGTGACCACCCGGCGCATGAAGAACACCAACGCGGCGGTCACCACCAACAACTTCGTCGGCTACCAGCTCTACCAGGACGCCGGGCACGCCAATGTCTGGGGCGCCACTACCGGCACCAACACGGTGGCCGGCATCGGCACCGGTCTGGCCGTGCCGTACACGGTGTACGGCCAGATCGCCAACCCGAGCGTCAACAACGCCGCGACGGGTAACTACCAGGACACGGTCACCGCCACCATCTCCTACTGAGGGCAGCCCATGCCAATGACCGCACGGGTCCGCCCCTGGCGGCGCCTGGGACTGGCCTGCGCCCTGTCTGTCCTCTCCTGCAGCACCAGCCTGGCCGCCAGCCTGCAGGTGGCGCCCACCTCCCTGCAATTGGGCCCCCGGCAGAACGCCGACGCATTGTGGATCAGCAACAGCGGCACCGCGCCGGTGCAGGTGCAGGTGCGGGTCTATCGCTGGCAGCAGCAGGGCGGTCAGGACCAGCTCACCCCCACCGGGGACCTGCAGGTGAGCCCGCCGATGCAATCGCTGGCCGCCGGCCAGCAGCAACTGGTGCGGGTGGTGCGCAGTGACCCGCAGGCGCCGTCGCAGCAGCTGGCGTACCGGGTGATCGTCGACGAACTGCCGACCCTGGATCCGGGCCGCACCGGCATGCAGTTCGTGCTGCGTTATTCGCTGCCGGTGTTCGTCCAGCCGCTCGATACCACCCCGCCCAAACTGCAGGCGCGGCAGATCACCCTGGACGATGGCCGGCCCGCACTGGAAGTGAGCAACGCCGGTGGCACCCACGCACAACTTGCCGATCTGGCCATCGGCAGCGCCGAACGCCCGCAGACCGTACATCCGGGCCTGCTCGGTTACGTGCTTGGCGGCCAGACCATGCGTTGGCCGTTGGATCTCCCCCCGGCCCGACTGGCCGGTGCCACCTTCATGGCCAGGATCAATGGTGAGTCGGCCCAGACGCCACTGCCCGCCGCGCCACCGGCTCGCTGAGGCCTGCGCGCGGATGCTGCTCAGCGCCAGCCTGCTGCCATGGACGATCCACGCGGCAGAAAGCGGGCTGGACGCCTCGGGCGCGTCCGGCGACGCCGTGCTGCCGGCGCCCACCCCGCTGACGGCCGCGCAGACGCTCTATCTGGATGTCACCCTCAACCGCGCACCCCGGGGACTGCTGCCCTTCACCCAGCAACTGGGCCGTCTGTTCGCCACGCCGGCCACGCTGCGGCAACTCGGCTTTCCGGCACAGGGCGATGCGCCGGTGCCACTGGACCTCTTGGCCGGCGTAGTGCTGCGCTATGACGCCTCGCTGCAGACGCTGTCGCTGGATGTGCCACTGGACCAGCTCGCCCTGCCGACCACCCGGCTGGAGCGCGCGCAGGAAACCACGCCCCATGCGTCGGCCTCGCCAGGCGCACTGCTCAACTATGACCTCTACGGCAGCCACAACGAGGCCGGCGGCAACCTGGCGCTGACCAGCGAACTGCGCGTGTTCGGGCTCGGCAATGGCGTGCTGGAAAACAGCACCGTGCAGCGCACCTACCAAGTGCCCCAACAAGGCTGGCGGACCGACAGCGTGCGTCTGGATACCCATTGGCAACTGGATTTCCCCGACGCCGCGCTGACCCTGACCGTGGGCGATTTCTACAGCGGCTTCGTCGACTGGAGCCGGCCGGTGCGGATGGGCGGCATCCAGATCGGACGCAACTACGGCCTTCAGCCCTATCGCCTGCTGACCCCCACGCCGACCTTCCTCGGCGAAGCGGTGGTGCCCTCCAACGTCGAGCTGTATGTCGACGGCTTGCGCCAGTACAACGGCCAGGTGCCGGTCGGCCCGTTCCAGCTGGCCGCGCAGCCGGGCATCAACGGCACCGGCAATGCCCAGGTGGTGATCACCGATGCGTTCGGCCGCATCCAGACGCTGGATTTCGCCTTCTACGGCACCCAGCAACTGCTTGCAAAGGGATTGTCGGACGGGTCGCTCGGCGTCGGCCGGATGCGCCGCGACTACGGCATCCGCTCCTTCGCTTACGACGCACAGACCGTGGCCAGCGGCACCTGGCGCTATGGCGTCAGCGACCGCTTCACCGCCGAACTGCATGCCGAGGGCGGCGGCGGCGTGGGCAATGCCGGCGCCGGCGGCTGGTGGCTGCTGGGCGCCGCCGGGGTGATCAATGCAGCGTACGTGCACAGCCGCCAGGATGGCCGGGAAGGCGGCCAGTACGGGCTGGGATACAGCTGGAACAACCGCCGTTTCAACGTCAACCTGTCCAGCCGACGCACCCACGGCGACTACCGCGACCTCGGCGCGCTGCAGGACAGCCTGCCCGCCCAGATCAGCGAACAGGCCACCCTGGGTGTGAACCTGGACGGAGCCGGGGCGATCAGTGCCAGCTACCTGCGCCTGCGCTACCGCGATGGTGAGGACAACCGCTACGCCAGCCTGTTCTGGTCGGCCAACCTGGGGCGGCGCTGGTCCACGTATCTCTCGGTCAACCAGAACCTGGATGACCGCCAGGACCGCAGCATCTACCTGTCGCTGGCGGCCGCCCTGGGGCGCAACCGCCAGGCCAGCGTGTCGACCCAGCGCAATGGCGAGAACACCACCTACGTGGCCGACCTGTCCCAGCCGGTGCCGGGCGACGGCAGCCAGGGCGGCGTAGGTTGGCGCGTGCAGGCGCGTGGCGGAGACGATGGCGGCGGCGGCCTGGCCGAGGTGGGTTGGCTCAACCGGGTCGGGCGTTACGCCCTGGGTTACTCGCGCCAGGGCGATACCGATTACGGCTATGCCAGCGCCAGCGGCAGCCTGGTCTGGATGGGCGGGCACGTGTTCGCCGCACGCGAGGTGCCCGATGCCTTCGCCGTGGTCTCCACCGGCAGCTTCGCCGGCGTGCCGGTGCGGTTGGAAAACCGCCTGATCGGCAGTACCGACCGCAACGGCCTGCTGCTGGTGACGCCGCTGCTGTCCTGGCAGCGCAACCGGCTGTCGATCGACACGCTCGACCTGCCGGCGGACATCCGCGCAGCCGAGGTAGACCGCTGGGTCACCCCGCGCCAGAGCGCCGGCATCGGTGTCGATTTCGGCCTGCGGCGCACCCATCCCCTCAGCGTGGTTCTGCACGACGACAACGGCCAGCCGCTACCGCCGGGCAGCGTGGTGCACCTGCCCGACGCGCGCACGGCGATCGTCGGCTACGACGGCCAGACCTATCTGGAAGACGTGGTCCTGCCCGCCACCCTGCGCGTGGTCACCGCGCGCGGCCGGTGCACGGTGACGCTGCAGGCACGCTCCGGCGGCGAGCCGCACCCGCGCCAGCTGGGCCCCCTGCGCTGCAGCGCCAGGGCCTCGCCGTGATCCGTGCGGCGGCCCTGCTGCTGATCGCCGTGCTTGGCGTGTTCGGTTGCGGCACCGCGCGCGCCGACACCAACTGCGTGGTCACCACGCCGGTCACCCTCGCCTTTGGCACCATCACCAACGGCGCGGCCAGCGTCACCAACACCACCACCACCTTCACCGTCACCTGCAGCACCGCCGCGCTGAGCCTGCTGGCTACCGCCTCGGTACGGCTGTGCCTGGGCATCGGCAACGGCAGCGGCGGCAGCACCACCCAGCCCACGCGCAGCATGCGCAACGCCACCACCGACACCATGGCCTTCCAGCTGTATACCAACGCCACCCGCAGCACGATCTGGGGCCTCACCCCCGGCAGCAATCCGGGCGCGCAGGTGTTGGACCTCAATTACAACGTACCGCTGGTGACCGGCGGCAGCGGCACGGTCACCATCACCATCTACGGCCAGGTGCCGGCCGGGCAGACGCTCTCCGCAGGGACCTTCAGCAGCAGTTTCGCCGCTGCCGACACCACCGTGCGCTTTGCCTACAACGAAGTGCTGCTTGGCACCGCCTCGCCACCGCCCGCCTGCACCACCCCGGCCGGCGGCGGTGCGACCGGCAACAAGACCGTTGCCTCCGGCTTCCCGTTCACGGTCACCGCCAATGTGCTGCCGCAGTGCAGTACCTATGTCACCACCGACATGGACTTCGGCAGCAATGCCGGCGCCATCACCGGCAACATCGAACGCACCTCGACCATCGGCCTGACCTGCATCAACCGCACTGCCTACACCATCGGCCTGGACAACGGGCAGCATGTGCTCGGCACGACCACCCGGCGCATGCAGCACACCACCAATCCGGCGTACTTCCTTGCCTACGAGCTGTATCGCGACAGCGGCCGCAGCCAGCGCTGGGGCAACACCATCGGGGTGGACACCGCCACCGGCACCGGTACCGGAAGCGCCCAGACCCTGACCGTGTACGGTCGTGCGCCGCCCACCTCGGGCAGCCTGCCCGCCCAGGGCAGCTACAACGATGTAATCACGGTGACCATCACCTACTGACGTCGCAGCGCCTCAAGCCCGGCGGCACCCCGGCCGATAACGGGCAGGCCCCTTCCCTGCGATGTTCCATGATCCTGCGACGGCTTCCCTCCGCCCCGGCCTGCCTGCTCCTGCTCGCGGGCCTCACCGCGTTACCGGCCGCCGCGCAGTCGCAGGGCGGCTTGCGCATCCAACTGCGGATCGTCGCCGACTGCACCTTCGCCGCCGCGCGCGTGTCGCATGCGGACTGCCCGGCACCGCACCAACGCAGCGATGCCCCCATCCCGGTTCCGGCCCAGGTGCGGGCATTGACCCCGGTCGATCCGGCCCGCGGCGACCGGGCCACGGTGACCTACTGATGCGCACTCTCGCCGCGCTGGCGCTGGCCCTGACCCTGCAGCCCGCCGATGCCGGGGCGCTGCAGCTTTCCGTCGGCAGCGTGCAGGTACCGGCCGACCAGGCCGACGCCGAGCTGTGGCTGGACAACCCCGATCCGGCGCCGTGGTCCGGCCAGGCCCGGCTGTACCGCTGGGAACAACACGAAGACGCCGAGCAGCTGCAGACGGCCGAGGACGTGGCACTGAGCCCATCGATACTGGAGATCCCGCCGGGACAGCGGCAGCGCCTGCGGGTGGTCCGGCTCGGTGCCGCGCCGGCGCAGGTCCAGCAGGCCTATCGCCTGGTGATCACGCCGGATCCGGCGCTGCCGGCGGCGACCGCGCCACGCTACTCGCTGCCGGTGTTCCTTGATCCACCCGCCGCGCCCGAGGTAGCGTCGATGCTGCAGATCCGGGTGCGGCCGGGCCCGTCAGCGCAACTGCAGCTTTACAATGGCGGCCCGCGCCACGCCCATCTGGCCGACCTGGTGTTCATCGACAGCCACGGCACCCGCCAGGTTGTGATCGCCGGGCTGGCCGGCTATGTACTGCCCTACCAGCGGCGCACCTGGACGCTCCCGGCGCGTCCGGACCACTACGCCGCCGGCCGGTTCCGGGCCCGCCTGGACCATGCGGCCGAGGCCGATCTGCCCGACCTGCCCCCGGAGATTGCAGCCTCGACGCGCAGCGGGCTATAATCGACCGGATCTCCCGCCTCGTTCGATGCGGGGAACCGTCAACACCGGACGTCACCGGTGAATCCACACCTGCCGCCCATATCCGTGCCGGGGTGCTCCGCAAGGAGTTCGGTCACGGAAGCGACAGGGAAGCCAAACCCCGGAACCACCCGCCTTGCGGCGGACCGCCCAACTATTATCCGTGGCGGCCGGTTCCCTATCAGGAGTTACTGCAATGCCCCAGGTCACCATGCGTCAGATGCTGGAAGCCGGCGTCCATTTCGGCCACCAGACCCGTTACTGGAACCCCAAGATGGGCCAGTACATCTTCGGCGCCCGCGGCAAGATCCACATCATCAACCTGGAAAAGACCGTTCCGCTCTTCAATGACGCGATGAACTTCATTTCCAGCGTCGCGCAGAAGCGCGGCACCATCCTGTTCCTGGGCACCAAGCGCAGCGCCCGCGAGTCGATCCGCGAAGAAGCCGAGCGTTGCGGCATGCCCTTCATGAACCAGCGTTGGCTGGGCGGCACCCTGACCAACTTCCGTACCGTGAAGCAGTCGGTTGCCCGCCTGAAGGAACTGGAAGCCGGCGAAACCGACGGCAGCTTCGAGAAGCTGGTCAAGCACGAAGTGCTGGGCCTGCGTCGCGAGCGTGACAAGCTGGAAGCCTCGCTGGGCGGCATCAAGGACATGAACCGTCTGCCGGACGCGATCTTCGTCATCGACATCGGCCATGAAGACATCGCCATCAAGGAAGCCAAGAAGCTCGGCATCCCGGTGATCGCCGTGGTCGACACCAACTACAACCCGGAGCTGGTGGATTACGCGATCCCGGGCAACGACGACGCCATCCGCGCTGTGCAGCTGTACGCCCGCGCTGCTGCCGACGCCGTGCTGGAAGGCAAGGCTGCTGCGCCGCACGCCGCCACCGTCCGTGAAGAAGAGTTCGCCGACGCTGCTGCCAGCGAAGAAGCCAAGCCGGCCCGCCGCGCTCCGGCCAAGAAGGCCGCTGCTCCGGCTGCTGCTGCCCCGGCTGCCGATGCTCCGGCTGCCGATGCTCCGGCCGCCGACAAGGCTGGCGAAGCCCAGGCCTGATCCAGGCCCACGGTGGGCGCCGCGCGCCCACCGCTCCTGTCCGCTGCCGATGGCGCGATGACAGGACCCTGTCATACGGGCCGGCCACCATGCCGGCCCAACCCCTTTCTTTCGTGAGGAAATCCCGTGGAAATCACTGCTTCCCTGGTCAAGGAACTGCGCGAGCGCACTGGCGCCGGCATGATGGAGTGCAAGAAGGCACTCACCGAAAACGGCGGCAACATCGACGCCTCGGCCGAATGGCTGCGCAAGTCCGGCCTGGCCAAGGCCGACAAGAAGGCTGACCGCGTGGCTGCCGAAGGCATCATCGTGGCGGCTCAGGACGGCAACAAGGCCGTGCTGGTCGAAGTCAACTCCGAAACCGACTTCGTCGCCAAGGACAGCAACTTCCTGGACTTCACCAAGGCCGTTGTCGCCGCCGCCCTGAGCTCGGGCGCTGCCGACATCGACGCGCTGAAGGCCGCCAAGCTGCCGAGCGGCGAGACCGTCGAAGAAGCCCGCGCCGCCGTGATCGCCAAGGTTGGCGAGAAGGTCGACGTGCGTCGCATCGTGCGCCTGGAATCGTCCAACAACGTGGCCGCTTACGTGCACGGTGGCCGCATCGGCGTGCTGGTCGAGCTGGCCGGCGGTGACGCCGAACTGGCCCGTGGCCTGGCCATGCATGTGGCTGCGATGAATCCGCCGCACAACAAGGCAGCCGATGTGCCGGCCGAGTTCGTTGCGAAGGAGAAGGAAATCGAGCTGGCCAAGATGACCGACAAGGACAAGTCCAAGCCGGCCGACATCCTGGAAAAGATCATCAGCGGCAAGATCGCCAAGATCGTCAACGAAGTGACGCTGTACGGCCAGCCGTACGTGCTGGACACCAACCAGTCGGTCGAGCAGGTCCTGAAGGCCGCCGGTGCCGACGTGGTCGGCTTCAAGCGCCTGGCTGTTGGCGAAGGCATCGAGAAGGTTGTCGAAGACTACGCTGCCGAAGTGATGAAGCAGGCCGGTCTGGCCTGATCCCTCCTACGCCATCGCTTGCGGTGGTGTGATGGATCGAAAAAACCCGGCTTCGGTCGGGTTTTTTTGTGGGTGTTTGTTTTTTTTTCGAAGCGGAAAGCGCGGAGCCGAAGCCAAAGCAAAAGCCAAAGCCAAAGCAGTTTGCTGGCTGCTTGGTTTTCAGTGCGGGCTGGCAGGCTTACCCCCTTGCCGGGACACGCCGTAAACCCATCCCTGGGGGCTCGCGGGCGCCATCCATGGCGCCCGACGGTCCCGGCAAGGGGGTAAGCCTGCCAGCCCCGACGTGGTGTCGCGAGCGGATGGATGTGAACAGCCGTGACGCTTCGCCGGGTGGTGATTTCGGTTCGCCAGGGTGAAAGGTGGATGGTTGGTTGGATGGATGATTGGTTGGCTGAACGGTTGATCGGTTGATCGGTTGGGATGGATGTTGATCAGGTATTGGGTGTTGATGTGGAGTGGGATCCAGGCGTGGTTACAAGCAGCCGACCATGGGTCGGCTCTACCCTCTCCACACCCTGATTGGTTGGAAGGCTGATCGGCTGGGATGGATGTTGATCAGSTATTGGGTGTTGATGTGGAGCGGGATCCAGGCGCGGTTACAAGCAGCCGASCATGGSTCGGCTCTACCCTCTCCACACCCTGATTGGTTGGAAGGCTGATCGGTTGGGRTGGATGTTGATCAGGTATTGGGTGTTGATGTGGAGCGGGATCCAGGCGCGGTTACAAGCAGCCGACCATGGGTCGGCTCTACCCTCTCCACACCATCTCCCAAACCATCACTACCCAATCCCATCCCCATCCCATCCCATCCCATCCAATCCATCAACTCACCCGCCGACCAACCCACCGGCCATCAACCAACAGCAACCCGACAGCCCACCAACCACCGGCTGTTGCCTCTCCCCAACGAGCCCGCACTCTGTCGGGGGTCGGTGCGGGTGGGTTGGCGGGACCGTTGGGCCGCATGGATGCGGCCCACGAGCCCCCATGGATGGGTTCACGGCGTGTCCCGCCAACCCACCCGCACCGACCCAACCCGCAGCACCGCAGCGCCGCCGTTGCAGTTGCAGTTGCAGTTGCAGTTGCACTGGCAGTTGCCGTCGCTCTTGCTGCTAAAAAAGCCAAAGCGCGCCAGCGCACCCCCAACCCCTCACCCCTTAGCCTGGAACGTCACTTCCTCATAAGGCTGCACAACCACCCAACCCTCGCCCGCAAAACGCATCTGCAGCGTCTCGCCAGAGCCACGCCCCACCAAAGTCCCCAGCGAAATATCCGCCACGATCTCCGGCACCAGCGACCCCGACCAAGCCACCGTCGCGTTCGGATCGGTGAACACCGGACCGCCCTGCGCCGTCACCGGCAACGTCAACGGCTCGTAGTGCGACGTCATCGCCACGATCCCGTGACCGCTCAACTTGATGTTGAACAGACCACCGGACAGCATCCCCGCCACCTTCTTCATCATCGTGATCTTCGACTCGATCCCGGTCTCGAAGGCCAGCACATCGTTGCCGTTGACGAAAATCGACTCCCCGGCCAGCCGCACCAGCGTCACCTGCTTGCCCGCATCGGCCAGGTACACACGCCCCTGCCCCTCCACCTTCATCAACTGCAGGCCCTCGCCCGTCATCATCTTCTTCAGCAGCGTCCCGAGACCCTGCTCCAGCAGCCCCTGACGGGTGAACTTCACCCCGCCCTTGCGGGCCACCATCGAACCGGCCTTCGCCCACACCATCCCATCGACGCGCACCTCCAGCATGTGCGGGCTTTCCAGCTCGAACGCATCGGCACTGACGTCCTTCTCCTGGGTGGTGGACAGAAACTCATGCAGCGACTTGACGGCCATCTGTTGCGTCATCCTTGTGATTAAGAGCGCGAATGGTAGCGGACCTCCCCCTCCGCCGGTGAATGTGTTACCAAGAGCGCGATGAACACACCCGCCGCGATCTGCCCACTGGTTTTGCAGCGCATGGCGCATTACCCACGATGCCGCCAACGCCAATCGAAAAACCACCGCAAGAATCAACGCTCAAATCTGTGACGGACTCCATGTATTCTTGCCTCAACACACCAGTAGCCCCGCCATGCCTCCCGAGCTGACAGCCGCCCTGGCGCTCTGCCGCAACCTACCCTCGCCGCCCGGTATTGCCCTGCGCATCATCGAGCTGGCCCAGGACCCGGAAGCGGACATCACCACCGCCGCCGACATCATCGCCATCGACATGGCGCTGAGCGCGCGCATGCTGCGCATCGCCAATTCCCCGCTGTATGCCAGCCGCCGGCGCATCGAAAACCTCGGCCAGGCGCTGACCATGCTGGGCCTGAATGCCACCGTCAGCCTTGCCTTGGGCTTTACCGTCACCCAGGGCCTGACCAGCCCCGGGCAAGGCCAGGACCTGCGCGAACGCGCATGGCGGCGCAGCATTCTCAGTGCACTGGCCGCCAGCCTGCTCGGCCAGGCCCGCGGCCTGCGCAAGGCCGAAGAGCTGATGCTGGCCGGCCTGCTGCAGGACCTGGGCATCCTCGTGCTGGCCCAGTCGCAGCCGGACACCTACCTGCCGCTGCTGCGCCAGGCCAGGGACAACGACGCCCTGGTCGCACTGGAACGCGAACACCTGCAGTCCAGCCACGCCGAGGTCGGCGCCTGGATGGCCGACCAGTGGCAGCTGCCGCGCTACCTGGTGGACAGCATCGCCCGCAGCGAATCGCCGGCCGACGCCGAAGACAACTTCCAGACCTGCGTGGCCCTGTCCGGCGCCGTGGCCGACATCTGGCTCAGCGCCGATGCCGATGCCGCGCGCGAACACGCCCTGCAGCTGGTCAACGAGCGGCTGCAGCTGGACAGCGCCCAGTTCGACCAGGTCCTGGCCCGGATCGGCGAGGCCCTGCCCGATATCAGCGCCCTGTTCGAAACCACCCTGATCTCCCCTTCGCGCGTGCAGCAGCTGATCGACCACGCCCAGGAGCTGGCCACGCTGCGCAACCTGCGCGAAATGCAGGACGCGGCCATGGCCCGGCAGCGTGCCGATGAGTTCGAGGCCCGGGCCAACCGGCTGGCCGAACAGGCCCACCGCGATGCGCTCACCGGCGTGCTCAACCGCCGCCAGCTCGAGGCCGTGCTGGAACAGGAATTCCTGCGCGCCACCCGCCACGGCTGGCCGCTGTCGGTGGCCTTCATCGATCTGGACGACTTCAAGAAGATCAACGACGCCCACGGCCACCTGATGGGCGACCAGGTCCTGCGCGCCTTCGCTGGCAAGCTGCAGGAGCAGCTGCGCACCAGCGACACCGTGGCCCGTTTCGGTGGCGAGGAATTCATCGCCCTGCTGCCCAACACCACCGAGCCGGTCGCCCTGGAAGTGGTGCGCCGGGTGCTGGCCAGCATCGTCAACACCCCGATGGCCGAAGTAGCCGACGGTCCGCTGTTTGTGACCTTCTCCGCCGGCGTGGCCACTCAGGGCGGCTACGAGCGTTTTGCCGATGTTCAGGACCTGCTCAAGGCCGCCGACGACGTGCTCTACCGCTCCAAGAACCTGGGGCGCAACCGCGTCATCGCTCGCTCGCCGGGGACCGCCCCGGCCTGAGCCGGGTCGGCCGCAGTAACGGCGGGGGCCGGACCGGACCTGCGCCGCAGCGCAGCAAGATTTCTCCACGGACGGGCCCGGCTTCCAGTAGAATTTGCGCGTTTTCCACGCACCCAGAGGCCACCATGTCCAATCTTTCCTATCGTCGCATCCTGCTGAAAGTTTCCGGGGAGGCACTGATGGGGGATGAGGACTACGGCATCGACCCGAAGGTCATCAACCGCCTTGCCCGCGAAGTGATCGAAGCCCAGCAGGCCGGCGCCGAAGTGGCGCTGGTGATCGGCGGCGGCAACATCTTCCGCGGCGCCGGCCTCGCCGCCGGCGGCATGGACCGGGTGACCGGCGACCAGATGGGCATGCTCGCCACCGTGATCAACGCGCTGGCCATGCAGGACGCGCTGGAAAAGCTCGGCGCCAAGGCGCGCGTGATGAGCGCCATCAAGATCAACGACGTGTGCGAGGACTACATCCGCCGCCGTGCCATCCGCCACCTGGAAAAGGGCCGCCTGGTGATCTTCGCCGCCGGCGTCGGCAGCCCGTTCTTCACCACCGACTCGGGCGCGGCCCTGCGCGCGATCGAAATCGGCGCGGACCTGCTGCTGAAGGCGACCAAGGTCGACGGCGTCTACGACAAGGACCCCAACAAGTACAGTGATGCGGTCCGCTTCGACAGCCTGACCTACGACGAAGTGATCCGTCGCGGCCTGGAAGTGATGGACACCGCCGCCTTTGCCCTGGCACGCGACAGCGACCTGCCGCTGCGCGTGTTCGACATGGGCCAGCCGGGCGAACTGCTGAAGATCCTGCACGGCGAAAACATCGGTACGCTGGTCAAGGGCCGCGACCAGGCTGCCTGAACGAGGCACGCGCCGCTCCCCCGTGGAGCGGCCGCTGGCGGCGTCGATAAGGCGGCCAGACCCCTTATTCGCCTATAATCGCCCGATTACCGGTTAGATCCAGGATTCGGGCGATGCTCAACGAAATCAAGCAGGACGCGCAGACGCGCATGGCAAAGAGCATCGATGCTCTGAAGCACACCCTCACCTCCATCCGCACCGGCCGTGCGTCCCCGGCCCTGCTGGACCGTATCACCGTCAAGGCCTACGGCACCGACACCCCCCTGAACCAGGTGGCCTCGATCAGCGTCTCCGAAGGCCACTCGCTGGTCATCACCCTGTTCGACAAGGGCATGATCAAGGACGTCGAGAAGGCGATCTACGCCTCCGACCTCGGCCTGACCCCGAACGTGGCCGGCACCGTCATCCGCCTGAACTTGCCGCCGCCGACCGAAGAGCGCCGCAAGGAGCTGGGCAAGCAGGTGCAGAAGGAAGGCGAAGGCGCCAAGATCGCCATCCGCAACATCCGCCAGGACGCCAACAAGGCGATCGCCGCGCTGATCAAGGACAAGGCGATCAGCGAAGACGACAAGAAGCGCGGCGAAGACGACATCCAGAAGCTGACCGACAAGTCCATCAAGGATGTCGATAGCGTCGTGGCCGAGAAAGAAAAGGAACTGATGGCGGTCTGAGCCCCATGTCCCAGGCCCCGACCACCAGCACCCCCGCGCCGATCCCGCGCCACGTTGCCATCATCATGGATGGCAACGGGCGCTGGGCGCAGAAGCGACGCCGTCCGCGCGTGATCGGCCATCGTGCCGGCGCGCGGGCGGTCAACCGCACCATCGATTTCTGCCTGGAGCGTGGCGTCGCCGCGCTGACCCTGTTCGCCTTTTCCAGTGAAAACTGGGGCCGGCCGCAGGAGGAAGTCGATGCGCTGATGAAACTGTTCCTCAATGCCCTCGACCGCGAAGTGGACGAGCTGCATCGGCGTGGCGTGCGCGTGCGCTTCATCGGCGAACGCGAGCGCTTTGGCGCCGGGCTGGTCAGCCGCATGCAGCTGGCCGAACAACGCACCGCCGACAACCGCGCGATGACCCTGAGCATTGCCGCCAGCTACGGCGGCCGCCAGGACATCGCCCGCGCCGCGCGCGAACTGGCCGCCGAGGTTGCCGCCGGCCGACTGCTGCCCGAACAGATCGACGAAGCGATGCTGTCCAGCCGGGTCGCCCTGGCCGACCTGCCACCGCCGGACCTGTTCATCCGCACCGGCGGCGATACCCGTATCAGCAATTTCCTGCTGTGGCAGCTGGCCTACACCGAACTGTGGTTCACCGACGTGCTGTGGCCCGAGTTCGACGCCGCCGTCCTGCAGCAGGCGCTCGACGCCTACGCCGCACGTGAGCGCCGCTTCGGCCTGACCAGCGCCCAGATCGCCGCCCTGGCCACCGAGAGCTCCACCCCATGACCAAAACCCGAGTCATCGCCGCGCTGATCATGGCGCCGGTCGCCATCCTCGCCATCCTCATGCTGCCTACCCAGTGGCTGGCCGCCGCCGCCGCCGCCGTGTTCCTGATCGGGCTGTGGGAATGGCTGAAGCTGGCCGACGTGGACGACACCCTCGCCCGCACCGTGCTGCTGGTCCTGAACCTGCTGCTGATGGTGCTGATGGTGTGGGCCGGCGACGGCTCGCTGGTGCTGTACCAGATCGCGGCGCTGGTCGGCATCGGCTGGTGGCTGATGGCCCTGCTGTGGCTGCGTTTCTTCACCTTCGGGGCCAGCCCGAGCAGCCCGGCGCGTGCGCTCAAGCTGCTGGCCGGAACCCTGGCGATCGTCCCGGCGTGGGCCTCGCTGGTGCTCATCCATGCCACCGGCGAGAACGGCCATCTGTGGCTGCTGACCGCGCTGGCGGTGGTGTGGGCCGCCGATTCAGGTGCCTACTTCGCCGGCCGCACCTTCGGCCGCACCAAGCTGGCGCCCCGGATCAGCCCCAACAAGACCTGGGAAGGCCTGGGCGGCGGCATGGTCGCCGGCCTGATCGTGGCGCTGGGCTTCGGCTGGCTCGCCGGTGTCGACAGCGGCCACGTGGTCGGCCTGATCGTCACCGCCGTGGTCACCGTGTTCGCCTCGGTGCTGGGCGACCTGTACGAGAGCCTGATCAAGCGCCACGCCGGCGCCAAGGACTCGGGCCACATCATTCCCGGCCACGGCGGCGTGCTGGACCGCATCGACGGCGTCCTTGCCGCGCTGCCGGTGTTCGCGCTGGGCAAGGAAATTTTCGGATTCTGATCATGGATGCTGTCAACCGCCCCCGCCGGGTCGCCGTGTTCGGCGCCACCGGCTCGATCGGCGCATCCGCGCTGGATGTGATCGCGCGCCATCCGGACCGCTACCAGGTCACCGTCCTGGCCGCCGGCCGCCAGGTGCAGGCGCTGGTCGCGCTGTGCGCCGCGCATCGGCCCGCGCATGCGGTGATCGCCGACGAAGTGCTGTTCGCCGCGCTGCGCGATGGCCTGCGCGACGCCGGCCTGGCCACCCAGGCCCATGCCGGCGCGGCCGCGCTGGATGCGCTGGCTGCCAGCGACCAGTGCGACACCCTGGTGGCGGCGATCGTGGGCGCGGCGGGACTGTCCTCAACCCTGGCCGCAGCCGCGGCCGGCAAACGCATCCTGCTGGCCAACAAGGAATCGCTGGTGCTGGCCGGCGAACTGCTGATGCGCCAGGCCGCCGCCGGCGGCGCCGAAATCATCCCGATCGACAGCGAACACAGCGCGATCTTCCAGTGCCTGCGTTCGCGCGATGCCAGCCTCGAGGGCGCCGGTGTACGCCGGATCCTGCTGACCGCCTCGGGCGGTCCGTTCCGTGGCCGCAGCCGCGCGCAGCTGGCCGAGGTCACCCCGGCGCAGGCCGTGGCCCACCCGAAGTGGTCGATGGGCCCGAAGATCTCGGTCGATTCGGCGACGTTGATGAACAAGGGCCTGGAAGTCATCGAGGCCCACCACCTGTTCAACGTCCCCGGCGCGCGCATCGAGGTGCTGGTGCATCCGCAGAGCCTGGTGCACTCGCTGGTCGAGTTCATCGACGGCTCCACCCTGGCCCAGCTGGGCCTGCCCGACATGCGCACCACCCTGGCCGTGGGCCTGGGCTGGCCGCAGCGGATCGACTCGGGCGTCGGCGGACTGGACCTGCTGACCCAGGGCCGGCTCGATTTCGAGGCGCCCGACAATGACGCTTTTCCCTGTCTGGGCCTGGCCTGGCAGGCGATGGCCGCCGGCGGCACGGCGCCGGCCATCCTCAATGCCGCCAATGAAGTGGCGGTTTCAGCGTTTCTTCAGGGTCAGGTCGCTTTCCTTGCCATTCCGGCGCTGGTGGCTAACGCTCTTTCAACACTGTCGGTCGAGTCCGCCGATACACTTGAGGTCCTGCTGGCCGCCGACCAGCGTGCCCGCCTGATCACCCAGACCGCCATCGACCACGCCTGAATGCCCTTCCCGCCGTCCTCCAGCACTGTTCACCATGGGTGAGTTCATCGGATCTGTCTGGTGGATGATCGTCAGCCTTGGCGTGCTGGTGACGTTTCACGAGTTCGGCCATTACTGGGTGGCCCGCCGCTGCGGGGTGAAGGTGCTGCGCTTCTCGGTCGGCTTCGGCCGACCGCTGTGGATGCGCCGCAACCGCGACGGCACCGAGTTCGCGATCGCCGCGATTCCGCTCGGCGGCTACGTGAAGATGCTCGACGAGCGCGAGGTCGAGGTACACCCGCACGAGCGCGGCCTGGCCTTCAACCACAAGACCGTCTGGCAACGCATCGCCATCGTCGCCGCCGGCCCGATCGCCAACCTGCTGCTGTGCATCGCCCTGCTCTGGGCGATGTTCGTGCTCGGCCGCCAGGACTATTCAGCCACCATCGGCCGCACCACCGGCATGGCCCAGGCCGCCGGGCTGCAGGCCGGCGACCGCGTGCTGAGCGTGGATGGCCGCGCGGTGGCCACCGCCGGTGAAGCCAGCATGGCCCTCACCACCGCCGCCATGGACCGCCACGACGCCCGCGTCGAGGTGCTCGACAGCCTGGACCAGACCCGTACTCGCAGCCTGCCGCTGTCGCAGCTGCCGACCGGCTTCAACGAGCGCCAGGTGCTGTCGCTGGCCGGCGTGGGCTGGCTGTCCTCGCTGCAACCGGCGCAGGTGGACAAGGTCCTGCCCGATTCCGCCGCGCAGGGCGTGGTGATGCCCGGCGACCTGATCGTGGCCATCGACGGCCAGCGCATCGACGGGGCCGACCAGGTGCCGGCGCAGATCCGTGCGCTGGGCCAGCGCGGCGGCCCCGGCATGATCGAAGTCCAGCGCGGCGGCGAACGCCTGGCCCTGGAGCTGACCCCACGCCAGGGCAAGGACGCACAGGGCGCGCCGGTCTGGCAGATCGGGATCGGCTTTGCCCAGCCCAGCGCCCCGGTCTATGACGCCAAGCTGCAGTATGGTCCGCTGGCCGCGGTACCGGTGGCGCTGCGCGAAACGGCGCGGATGGCCGGCGACTCGCTGGGCATGATGCGCCGCATCGTGACCGGCAACGCCTCACTGCAGAACATTTCCGGCCCGGTCACCATTGCCCGGGTGGCCAATGTCTCGGCCCAGCGCGGGGCGGACTGGTTCCTGTATTTCCTGGCCCTGCTGTCGCTGAGCCTGTGCATCATCAACCTGTTGCCCATCCCCATCTTGGACGGCGGGCACCTGCTGTATTACCTTATTGAGTTGGTCAAGGGCAGCCCGCTTAGCGAGCGTGCCATGGCCGCCGGGCAGTATGTGGGCCTGGCGCTGCTGGCCGGGCTGATGGGACTGGCGTTCTACAACGACATCCTCAGCCTGCCGCTGCGATGAACTTTTTCCCTTTTGTCGTCGTCTTATGCGCCGGCATCCCGCAACATTGCATTCGACTCCAACCGGACGTGACATGACGCGACTCCCCAATCGCCGCCTGCTTGCCCTCGCACTCGCCGCCGGTTTCGGCGCGCCCGCCCTGGCCCAGGCAGCCGAGCCCTTCACCGTCAGCGACATCCGTGTCGATGGTCTGCAGCGCATCACCTCCGGTACCGTGTTCACCTACCTGCCGGTGGAACGTGGCGAGACGCTGACCGACAGCAAGGTCGGCGAGAGCATCCGTGCCCTGTACAAGACCGGCTTCTTCGAAGACGTCCAGATCGACCGCCAGGGCAACATCCTGGTCGTCACGGTCAAGGAACGCCCGGCGATCAACAAGTTGACCGTCACCGGCAACAAGGACATCAAGAGCGACCAGCTGCTCAAGGGTCTGAGCGACATCGGCCTGACCGAGGGCGGCACCTTCGACCGCTTGAGCCTGGACCGGGTGACCCAGGAACTTCGCCGCCAGTACAACGACCGTGGCAAGTACAACGTCGACATCACCCCGACGGTGAGCCCGCTGGACCGCAATCGCGTGGACATCACCATCGCGATCAAGGAAGGCAAGGCCGCCAAGATCCAGCACGTCAACCTGGTGGGCACCGAGAAGTTCGCCGCCAAGGACATCCTGGAAACCTGGGAATCCAAGGAGCACAACTGGGCCTCGTGGTACCGCCGCGATGACCAGTACTCCAAGGAAAAGCTGTCCGGCGACCTCGAAAAGCTGAACGGCTGGTACCTGGACCGCGGCTACGTGGACTTCAGCATCGACTCCACCCAGGTCTCGATCAGCCCCGACAAGCGCGACATGTTCATCACCGCCGGCGTGACYGAGGGTGAGCAGTACAAGATTTCCGACATCAAGGTCACCGGCGACACCATCCTGCCGCAGGCCGATGTCGAGCGCATGGTGATCCAGAAGTCCGGCGACACGTTCTCGCGCGCGCTGCTGGAGTTCAGCTCCGATGCGATCACCAATTCGCTGTCCAACATCGGTTACGCCTTCGCCAAGGTCAACCCGATCCCGACCAGCAACCGCGCCGAGCAGACCGTTGCGATCAACATGCAGGTCGTTCCCGGCCCGCGTGTGTCGGTGCGCCGCATCATCTTCAAGGGCAACACCCGCACCTCCGACGAAGTGCTCCGTCGTGAAATGCGCCAGTTCGAAAACAGCTGGTACTCGCAGGCGGCCATCGACCGTTCCAAGATCCGCTTGCAGCGTCTGGGTTACTTCGAGTCGGTCGACGTCGAAACGCCGCCGGTCACCGGCAGCAATGACCAGGTCGACGTGGTCTACAACGTCAAGGAAACCACCTCGGGCAGCTTCGTGTTCGGCCTGGGCTATTCGCAGTCCTACGGCATGACCACCTCGGTGCAGCTGTCGCAGAACAACTTCCTCGGCGGCGGCAACCGCGTGTCGGTGGAAGCGTCGCGCAGCAGCTACCTGCAGCGTTACGGCTTCAGCTACACCAACCCGTACTTCACCGATGACGGCGTCTCGCTGGGCTACAACCTGTCCTGGCGCGAGCTGGACTACTCCGACTTCAACACCGCGCAGTACAACAGCACCAACGGTGCCGCGCAGGTGGTGTTCGGCGTGCCGATCACCGAGAACGACACCGTCTCGCTGATGGTGGGCATCGACAGCAACCAGATCACGACGTACGAAGGCTCGACTCCGGCGTCGATCATCGATTACATCAACGCCGTCGGCCGCAAGACGTTCCACTCCTGGCGCAGCGAGCTGGGCTGGGCACGTGATACCCGCAACGACTACTTCATGCCCACCCGCGGTACCTACCAGCGTGTCGGCCTGGAAACCACCCTGCCCGGCTCGACCGTCGAGTACTACAAGCTGAACTACCAGTTCTCCAAGTACTGGCCGATCATCCCGTCGCTGGTCATCAACACCCGCGCTGAAATCGGCTACGGCGACAGCTATGGCAAGGACATGTCCGCCGTGGTCACCGAGCCGGACGGCACTACCCGCGTAGTGACCGCCTCGGGCCTGCCGTTCTTCGAGAACTTCTACGCCGGCGGTACCAACTCGGTGCGTGGCTTCGAAGACAACACCCTGGGCCCGCGCGAAGTGACCCGGGGCTACCCGAACGGCCAGCCGCTGGGTGGTTCGCTGAAGACCGTCGGCTCGGTGGAAGCGTACTTCCCGCGTCTGTTCGACAGCCCGTCGGCGCGCATCTCGGCCTTCGTCGACTTCGGTAACGTGTACAACGGCGTGGACAACTTCAAGGCCAACGAGCTGCGCGTGTCCACCGGTGTGGCCCTGCTGTGGCGCGCCCCGGTCGGTCCGATCTCGATCAGCTACGCCTTCCCGCTGAAGAAGGAAGACGGCGACGAAGTCGAGCGCCTGCAATTTACCTTCGGCGGTCAGTTCTGACCGTCGAAGGTAACCCAAGGTTTGCGTTGCAAACCTTGGGGCCTGTCCTGCCTCCTTAACCCCGCGCCTGTCGGCGCGCCCCCTTCAACAAGAAGGGGGCTCTGCACCAGATGCGCTACGAGACGCCGGGCTTTGCCCGGCGTTTTCGTTTTTGGGTTGGGACGGATGGGGGGTCGAGAGCCGGCCAGCGGCCGGCACTACCCTGCCGCGCGCGCGTTGAACCGTCGGGGGTCGTGGCAGGTAGCCCTGGCCAGGACCGTTGGGCTGCATGGATGCAGCCCACGCCCCCGCAAGGATGGGTTTTTACGGCGTGTCCTGGMCAGGGCTACCCCCACGAACCCGCGCGACAGCAACCCAATCGCCACGCCACAACAAACCGACCCGGCCCAAAACCCCACCCCGCATGACCGATCCGGCGCCACACGGTAAACTTCCGCCGTGAATACTCCTACCCATACCGCCCAGCAACTCGCCGAGCAGTTTGGCCTGCAGGTCCATGGCGATGGCAGCACTGCCATCCATGGCGTGGCCACCCTTGCCCATGCCGGCCCCGGCCAGCTGACCTTCCTCGCCAACCCGCGTTACCGCGCCCACCTGGCCGACAGCCAGGCCGGGATCGTCGTGCTGCGCGCCGAGGATGCCGATGCCGCCCCCGGCACCGCGCTGATCGCCAAAGACCCCTACACCACCTTCGCCAAGATCGCGGCCCTGTTCGACATCGCCCCCGCGCGACCGCCTGGCATCCACCCCAGCGCCGTGATCGACCCCAGCGCCCAGGTTGCCGCCAGCGCGCACATCGGCCCGTTCGTCAGCATCGGTGCCGGCAGCAGTGTCGGCGAGAACTGCATCATCGGCGCCGGCAGCATCATCGGCGAAGACTGTCACCTGGATACCGGCTGCGAACTGATCGCCCGCGTCACCCTGGTCACCCGCGTCAGGCTCGGCAAGCGCGTGCGCGTGCATCCCGGCGCCGTGCTCGGTGCCGACGGCTTCGGCCTGGCCATGGACGCCGGCGCCTGGATCAAGGTGCCCCAGCTTGGCGGCGTGCGCATCGGCAACGACTGCGAAATCGGTGCCAACACCTGCGTCGATCGCGGCGCGCTGGAAGACACGGTGCTCGACGACGACGTGCGCCTGGACAACCTGGTCCAGATCGCCCACAACGTCCAGATCGGCTCCCACTCTGCCATCGCCGGCTGCACCGGCATCGCCGGCAGCGCCAAGATCGGCCGTTACTGCCTGCTGGGTGGGCACGTGGGCGTCGTTGGCCACCTCGAAATCTGCGACAAGGTCGTCATCACCGGCAAGTCGGTAGTGCGCAATTCCATCCATGAGCCGGGCGAGTACTCGTCCGGTACCCCGTTGACCGACAATCGCACGTGGCGCAAGAACGCCGCGCGCTTCAAGCAGCTTGATGCCCTGGCCCGTCGCATCCTGTCTGTGAGCAAGGAGAAGGAATGAGCCACGACCAGAAGCTGCCTGACATCACCCAGATCCAGGCACTGATCCCCCACCGCTACCCGTTCCTGCTGGTCGACAAGGTTGTCGCGATCGATTACGAGAAGCGCACGATCATCGCCACCAAGAACGTCAGCATCAACGAGCCGTTCTTCCAGGGCCACTTCCCCAGCCAGCCGATCATGCCCGGCGTGCTGATCATCGAAGCCATGGCCCAGGCCGGTGGCGTGCTGACCCAGCTGACCCTGGGCCGTGATGCCCAGTCCAAGTTGTTCTACATGGTCAAGGTCGACAAGGCCCGCTTCACCAAGCAGGTGGTGCCCGGCGACGTGCTGGAAATGCACGTGGAGATCAAGCGGGTGATCCGCAACATGGCGGTGTACGACTGCGTGGCCAAGGTCGACGGCGAAGTGGTCGCCTGTGCCGAAGTGCTGTGCGCCGGCACCCGCGAATGACCCGGGCAGGAGACCTGCAATGAACGACAACGCTCCCCTCATCCACCCCACCGCGGTCATCGACCCGTCGGCGAGATTGGCTGCGGATGTACGCGTCGGTGCGTTCTGCCTGATCGGCGCCGACGTCGAGATCGGCGCCGGCACCGAAGTGGGACCGCACTGCTCGATCCATGGCCCGACCCGGATCGGCCGCAACAACCGCTTCATCGGCCATGCCGCGATCGGTGGCGAGCCGCAGGACAAGAAGTACAAGGGTGAACGCACCCGGCTGGTGATCGGCGATGACAACGTCATCCGCGAATTCGTCACGATCAACCGCGGCACCGAAGGCGGCGGCGGTATCACCACCGTCGGTGACGACAACTGGATGCTGGCCTACACGCACGTCGCCCATGACTGCCACGTCGGCAACCACTGCGTGTTCTCCAACAACACCACGCTGGCCGGCCATGTCACCGTCGGCGATTACGTCATCATCAGCGGCTTCGCCGGTGCGCACCAGTTCTGCCGGATCGGCGCGCACGCCTTCCTGGGCATGGGCGCGCTGACCAACGGCGACGTGCCGCCGTTCACCATGGTCGGCAGCGACTCGCTCGGCCGGCCGCGCGGGATCAACAGCGAAGGCCTCAAGCGTCGCGGCTTCGATGCCGAGCGCATCGCCAGCATCAAGCGCGCCTACCGCACCCTTTACGTGGCCGGTTTGCCGCTGGCCGAGGCCAAGGTGCAGCTGGCCGAACAGGCCGAGCACAGCCCTGACGTCAAGGACCTGCTGGACTTCATCGAGCACGCCGAGAGGCCGCTGCTGCGATGACGGCTCCGGGCGGGCACCTCCCAGCCGGCACGACCGCGCAGATCATCGAGCTGGCGGTGGTCGCCGATGCCCTCGGCCAGGCCAACCTGGCGCACACCTCGGACCGACCGGTGCGGATCGCACTGGTCGCCGGCGAGGCCTCCGGCGACCTGCTGGGTGCGGGCCTGGTGCGCGAACTGAAGGCACGTTTTCCGAACGCCGAGTTCGCCGGGATCGGTGGCGATGCGATGCGGAGTGCCGGCTGCCAGACCTGGTTCGATGCCAGCGAACTGGCGGTGATGGGCCTGACCGAAATCCTGCGCCACCTGCCGCGCCTCTTGAAGCTGCGCGGCCAGTTCCGCACGCGCGCGCTGGACTGGCAGCCGGATGTGTTCATCGGCATCGATGCGCCCGACTTCAACCTGGGCGTGGAGCGCTGGTTGAAGGAACGCGGCATCACCACGGTGCATTACGTAAGCCCGTCAGTGTGGGCATGGCGCGAGAAGCGTGCGGAGAAGATCGGGGCCAGCGCCGACCTGGTGCTGTGCCTGTTCCCGATGGAGCCGCCGATCTACGCCCGCCACGGCATCGATGCGCGTTTCGTCGGGCATCCGATGGCCGACGATATTCCGCTGCAGAGTGATCGCGACGCGGCACGCATGGCCCTGGGCCTGCCGTCCAACGCGAAGGTGCTGGCCGTGCTGCCAGGCAGCCGGCTGGGTGAGATCGGCAAGCTGGGCGAGGCCTTCTTCGAGGCGGCCTGGCAGGTGTCCGAGCGCATTCCGGGCCTGCATGTGGTGGTACCGGCGGCCAATCCTGCCTGCCGCCAGCTGCTCAGCGAGCAGCTGTCACGGTCGGCGTTGCCGGTGGCCTATTCGCACCTGCTCGATGGCGACGCGCGCAACGCGATGATCGCCGCCGACGTGGTGGTGCTGGCCTCGGGCACGGCCACGCTGGAGACCATGCTGGTCAAGCGCCCGATGGTGGTTGGCTACCGCGTGGCCGAGCTGACTTACCGCATCGTGAAGGCGCTGGGGCTGATCAAGGTGAATCGTTTCGCCCTGCCCAACATCCTGGCAGGCAAGGACCTGGCACCGGAGCTGATCCAGCACGACTGCACGCCGGACAAGCTGGCGGCGGCGATCCTGCAGTGGTTCGACCATCCACAGCGCGCGATCGACCTGCAGGACACCTACCGGCAGCTGCATCTGCAGCTGCGCCAGGATGCCTCGGCACGGGCGGCCGACGCGGTGGCCGAGCTGCTGGGCAAGCGCGCGGCAGGCGGGGCGGCGGCATGAGCCGGCGGCACGCGGCGGCGGCATCGATGGCCCTGTTCGATGGGGCGGCGCTGGCGACGGTGGCTCCCCGGTACGTGGCCGGCGTGGACGAAGCCGGTCGCGGCCCCCTGGCCGGGCCGGTGGCGGTGGCAGCGGTGGTGTTCTGTCCGGATCGCCCGCGTCTGAACGGGCTGGACGATTCCAAGCAATTGACTGCCGCGCGACGCGATCAGTTGTTCGACAGAATCCTGGACCGCGCGCTGGCTTTCCACGTGGTGATGGTGGAGGTGGGCGAGATCGATGCGCTGAATATCTACCAGGCGACGATGCTGGGCATGCGGCGCGCGGTGGAGGGCGTGGCGCACGTGGCGCAGTTCGCGCGCATCGACGGCAATGTGGTGCCCAAGGGCCTGCCCTGCCCGGCACAGGCGCTGGTCGGCGGTGACGGGCTGGACCGGGCGATCATGGCGGCTTCGATCCTGGCCAAGGTGAGTCGCGATCGTTTCATGCTGTCGCTGCACGAGCAGCATCCCGAGTACGGTTTCGATCAGCACAAGGGCTACGGGACGCCGGCGCATCTGGCGGCGTTGCGTTCGCACGGTCCCTGTCCGCAGCACCGCCGCAGTTTCGCCCCGGTCCGCGCGTGTTTTGACGATGCGGTGGCGGTGGCGGGGTGATTGGGGTTTTTTGAAGCTTTAGAGCTTTGAAGCTTTGAAGCAAGAGCCAAAGCGGTGTGCTGGCTGCTTGCGGTGCAGGGCGGTGCGGGTGGGTTGGCGGGACACGCCGTGAACCCATCCATGGGGGCTCGGTGTTGCCATCCATGGCAACACACGGTCCCGCCAACCCACCC